>CALBMW010000742.1 GCA_937896275.1 uncultured Myxococcales bacterium | reverse complement strand
GGCGACGACCGCCCCCGACGCGGACGCGCTCGTGGTGGGCATGCCAGCGCCCAACTTCGTGCTGCGCACGCTCAACGCCGAGCAGAGCGGCATGACCGCGGTCTCGACGCGGGCGATGTTCGGGCCCGAGCCCACCGCGCCGGCCCGGGCGCTGGTGCTCGACTTCGCGGCGTCCTACTGCGAGCCCTGCAAGCGAGAGCTGCCCGCGCTCGACGCGTTGGCCGCCCGCTACCGCGGTCGCGGCGTCGTGTGGGCGGTGGTCCTCATCGATCGGGACGACGCGGGCCGCGACGCGATGCGCACATGGATGGTCGACGTGCTCGCCTTCGCTCACCCCGTGCTGGCCGATCGCTTCGCGCTGCTGGCGCGCCGCTATGGGGTCAACGAGCTGCCCCACCTGGTGCTGATCGACGGCGGCGGCACGGTGCGATGGATCCGGGCCGGATTCCGCGACGACACCTTGTCGACCCTCGAGGGTGAGCTGGGCCGGCTGCTCGGGCCGGTGCCCGTTGCGGAGAGCGCTGCGCCGGGCGCACCCACGCCGTGAAGTCCTGCCCAACGTGCCGCGCGACGTGGCCCGACGCCGAGCTTCGGTGCCCAGAGGACGGCGACGCGCTGGTCCCGACGGAGCAGCTCGATGCGCGCGTCGGCACCCTGCTCGAGAAGGGCTACGAGGTGCTCGGCGAGCTCGGCCACGGGGGCATGGGGCTGGTGTACCGGGCGCTGCAGATCTCCACCGCGCGCGAGGTCGCGATCAAGGTGCTGCCGGTGTCCCTCGCCGACGACGAGGCCGCGGGGGCGCGCTTCGTGCGCGAGGCGCGAGTCACCGCGAGCCTGACCAGCCCGCACACGGTCCGGGTCTACGACGCGGGACGGCTGGCCGATGGATCGCTCTTCCTCGTGATGGAGCTCCTCGACGGGCGACCGCTTCGCGCGCTGATCGACGAGGAGGCGCCACTCGAGGTGCGCCGCGCGGTCGAGCTGCTCATCCAGGTGTGTCTGTCGCTCGAGGAGGCACACCGCCGTGGGCTGGTGCACCGGGACCTCAAGCCGGGCAACGTCATGGTGCGGAGAATCGCCGCCCGGCGCGAGTTCGTGCATGTGCTGGACTTCGGCCTCGTGCGCATCCTGGACCACGGCGGGACGCAGCTCAGCGTCGAGGGCGCCATCGCCGGCACCCCGGCGTACATGAGCCCCGAGGCCATCCTGGGCGAGCCCGTGGGCCCGGCGGCGGATCTCTACGCGCTGGGCGCGGTGATGTTCGAGCTGCTCACCGGGCGGCCCCCCTTCGTCGCCTCGGCGTCACTGATGTTGCTCGTCAAGCACCTGCAGGAGGCCCCGCCGAGGCTGCGCGATCTGAGGCCGGATCTCGCGCACCTGGAGCCCCTGGAGGCGATCGTCGCGCGCTGCCTCGACAAGCAGCCGGCGCGGCGCTTCCCCGACATGGAGGCGCTGAGGGGTGAGCTGGAGCGGCTCGCGGAGGACGCCGCCCGCGGCGGCGACTCGGAGGTCGCGCCCGCGGTCCGCTCGACGGAGGAGCGTGCGGCGTGGGGCCATGGCCCCACGCTGGCGCCCGAGGGCAGTGCGTCGTCTGCGCTGGCCGTTAGCCTCGCGGCGCGGGAGAGCCCACCCGCAATCTCGGAGCACGGTGTGGCGGGGCCGCGGATCGAGCAACCGACGATCGCGACGCCATCGCCGGCCGCCGGACCGACCGAGGTCGACGCGCTGCCGGCGGGCAGCGCCGTGGCCGGCCGCGCGCGCCCGTGGCTGCTGCCCGTGGTCCTGGTCGGGGCGGCCATCGTGGGCGTCGCGGTCGTGGCGGTCGATCGACACCCGGACCAAGTGCCGTTCGATGAACGCGAGGCGGCGTCGGCGCGCAGCGAGACCAGCGAATCCAGAATCGAGCGCTCGTCGGCGCCGCCCTTGCTTGCGCCGATCGTCGCAGGCGACGCGGCCCCGCCCGGCGCAGCCCCCCTCGCCGCGGGCCCGCCAGACGCCGCCCCGCCAGACGCCGCCCCGCCAGACGCCGCCCCGCCAGACGCTGCCCCGCCAGACGCCGCTCGGCCGGACGCCGCTCGGCCGGACGCTGCCCCGCGATCCCGCCAGCCCGCGGATCGGCGCGCCGCCAAGGTGCCACCCGCCGCGCGCGCGCGCACTGCGACGCGGCTCTCGGCGGTCAGCTCGATGGGCGGCGTGACGGGGGAGGCCGCCCGGGAGCGCCTCACCGGCGTCTTCGGAGTGCTCGACGCCTGCTACCGGGGTGCCGGCTACCGGGGTGCCAAGGCGGGCGCGGCGCTCACGCTGATGCTCAAGGTCGAGCGCGAGGGTCGAGTCGGCTCCGTAGGCGTTCGCCCCCAGGGCGACGCCGCCGATCGGTTCCTGGATTGCGCGCGCCGCCCGCTCGAGGCCCTTCGCTTCCCGCCCCTCGGCGGCGGCCAGCCCTTCGACGTGATCCGCGCGACCCTGGGGCCGCCTACTGCACGTTGACGCGCACGGTCCCGGTCCCTGGATCGTCCTGCGACAGCACGACCGCCGTGGTGACGGCGCCGGCGATGACCGTGCCGGCGATGGCCCAGGTCCACCACGCGCGGTACCAGGGCGTCGGCAGCTCGACCATCTCGAGGTGCAGATCGGTCTTGCGGTCCGGCTCGACGTAGAGCTCCTGGTAGAGGGGGTGGTAGCCCTCGGCGAGCATCGAGACGCCGTGCTTGCCCGCGCGCAGCGCCCCGAACGGCTCCGTCAGCGGCCACGGACGCGGCTCCTCACCGTCCAGCGCCAGCCGGCCCTCGTCGACGTTGGCGTCGACGCTCAGCCTGCCGGCGCCGTCCGGCACGCTGCCCAACAGCTGCCAGGTCGCGAAGCGCAAAGCCTGCGGCAGGCGCGTCTCGGAGCCCTCGTAGCCCTCGGCGACCCGGTTGACGACCCGCGCGTGCGCGATGTCCATCAGCTTGAGGCTGATCACATAGGACTTACCCAGGCGCCCGACGCTCCCGCTCACCAGGTAGTCGACGCCCAGCGCGCCGCCGATCTCGGCCAGGCACGAGGCGTCGTTGGTGCACTGCAGCGTCTGCTTGTCGACCTCGAAGCGCAGCATGGTGCGGATCTCGTCCCGGCTGATGACCCCGAGCCCCTCGAACTTCTTGAGCTCCAGCGAGAGCAGCTGGGTCAGGCTCTGGCCGAGCCCCTTGGTGACGTCGTGGGCTTCGAGGTCGATGACCGCGACCTTGGTGCCCTGGGGCGCGGCCGCCATGTGGAAGCTCTCGGCCCCCGGCCCCGGCCCGGCCCCCAGCAGGGTGTCGACCACCGGCCCGGTGGCAAGGAGCAGCGCGTCGGCGTCATCGGCCGAGACGCTCTCGCCGCGGGCCACCACGCTGCGCTGCGCGTCCGACAGCTTGAGCGTCAGCACGAAGGCGTCCCCGATCTTGCCCACCCGCCCGGTGACCACGCGCCGCGCGTCCGCCGCCTCGGACAGCCGCGCCAGGCACTCCTCGCGCCCCTCGCAGTCGAGCAGCACCTCCTTGTCCTTCTGGTGCGCCAGCATCACGCGCAGCTCGCTCTGGCCGATGGCCGTGACGCCGGGCTGCCGGCCCACCCGGATGAGCAGCGCGTCGGTGATGCGCGCGGCCAGGCCCTCGAGGCCCTCGGCCGCCTCCACGTCGTACACCACCACGGCCGGTCGGTCGTCGGGCGCCGCAGCAGCGTCGGCCGCCCGCGCCACGGGGCTGATCGCGAGCGCCGCCAAGAGCGCGAACATCAAGGTCACGGATGCCTTCATCGAGAACCACACGTTCCAGTCCGGCTGGTTCCGCCACGATACGGCATCCGCGGTCGCGCCGGGAGCGCCGCGGCGCCCGTGACCGGCGACCGCGCCCCCGACGATCGCTATGATGGCGCCCGCCTTCCGAACGGGACGTGGGGCTTCTGCGGCATGCGGACTTCCACTGCGAGCAGCGGACACGGCGCGCGCGCGGCGGGATCCGTGTACGCGCCATCCGCTGCACGGCCTGCTCACCGCGGAGGCGTCCCCGTGCTGGCCTTGGCGATGATCGCGGCGCTCGCCGCCTGCGACATCGCCGAGCCCGCCGCGGTGGATCTGACCTTCGAGTGGCCCGCCGGGGCCCGCCCCGACTTCGGCGACCGCAGGGCGTACGCCCGGGGTCGACTGCAGGTCTGGCCGGACGGAGAGTCGGCCGGCGCCCGCACGCTCTCGGAGGCCGGGCCATCGCCGCTCGACCGCGACGGCCGCGCCGCGCTGGCTTTCGAGGGCCTGCCGCTGGGCGAAGACCGGGTCGTGATCGTCGAGATCCGTGGCTCCACGGACGAGAACGGCGCGGTCCTGCACTATGGCGTCTCGCGACCATTCTCGCTCCGGGCGGGGCACGCCACCGCCGTCACGGTCCGGTTTCCCCTCGCGCCCGGTCCGGGCCGGCGCGCGGGCGACGTCGGCGACACGCAGACCGACGAGGGGCCTGGCCTGTCGCTCCGCCTCCTTCACAAGGACGGCGTGGTGGGGCGCGTGCCCGACCCGCACGTGGTGCTGAGCCTGACGGCGACGAACGCGGACACGGTGACCGTGGCCAATGGGCCAGCGCTCACGGTCGGCGCCCAGACGCGACGCCTCGCCGACCTTCGCAGCCTGGGAGACGACGCCTACGAGTGGCCCGAACCCTGGGATCTCAACGCCGGGCTCGACCAGACGGCGGCGGACGCGGACGGGCCGCGGCAGGTCTTCCTCGTCGCCACGAACGCCGTCGGGCTGCGCTCGGAGCTGCGCGAAGCCACCATCACGCTGGACCGCACGCCCCCCGTGCTGGATCTGCTGGTCGCGGGGACGCACTTCAACGCGGCGGACGCGATCCGGTTCACGGTGAACGCGACGGAGGGCTTGGCCCGTCAGCCGGACCTGCGCATCGAGCGCGGTGACTTCCAGCTGCGCCCCGAGGCGCGCGAGGCCGATGGGCTGTCCTTCACCTTCACCGTGCCGACCACCGCGCTGCCCGAGGACGGCCCATACACGGCCCGCGTGCGCGGCGCCGACGTCGTCGAGAACGCCTCTGCCTGGACTCGGGGGCCAGCCTTCGAGATCGACCGAACGGCGCCGGGCCTCGACGGACCCGTGGTGGTGATCGAGCCTGCCCTGGCGACGGACGGGGCGCGATTCGCGCGGGCCGGGACCCGCATCGAGCTGGACATCGCGACGACCGAGCCCCTCGACCTCGACGCCACGTCGATCTTCGCCGGTGACGTCCCGCTGAGCGCCGGCGAGGACGGCCGCTGGTCGGCGACCTTCGCGGGTGACGAGGCCGAGGGCCCGGCCTTCCTCCGCGGGGTGCTCGTTGATCGGGCGGGCAACCGCGCCCCCCTGGAGGCGCTCACCGATCCCCCGGTCGGCGTCCACGTGGACTTCACCCCGCCCTCGTTGGTGGGCGAACCGATCCTCGAGCGCGACGACCGACGCGCGCTGGCCCGGCTGGCCCCCGACGCGGTATTGGCGCGGTCCGACACGTCGGTCACGGTGGGCTTCTCGGTGAGCGAGCCGCTGCGCGAGGATCCGCTGATCCGACTCGACGGCGAGCAAGGCCCGGTCGCCACCGGGCAGGGTCAGGTCTTCACCGTGGTCGTCCCGCCGCGGGCCGTCGAGGGGGCCACGACGGTGGACTTCGTGGCGCGTGACCGGGCGGGCAACGCGGCGGCCATCCGCCTGGGGACGATCGAGTACGACCTGACGCCGCCGCCGGCGCCGAGCGTTGACGCCGAGGACGCGATCGTCTTCGAGCGCGCACCCTGGGGCAGCGACGCGAGCGGCGGCGAGCCCCGGTTCGCGGTCACGGGCGCCGCGGGGGCCACGGCCGAGCCGGGCGTGGTGCGCATCTTCGACCGGGCGGACGCCGCGCGGGTCGAGCTGGGCAGCGCGCCGACCGGCGAGGACGGCAGCTTCCCGCCGGTCTCACTGCAAGCCGCGGGTCTCACCACCGTCTGCGTCGCGAACGAAGACCGCGCGGGCAACCTGGGCCCCTGCGCGATCGTCCGCGACGTGACCTGGGTCGCCACGATGGGCCGCAAGGTGCCCGGCAGCTCGCTGGCCAACCCGGCGACGCTGGTCGCGACCGGGGACCTCGCGCCCACGCCGACGCAGGACCCGGAGGTCAGCGCCCAGCCCTCGGCGGCCGCGCTGCGCGACACCGTCACGTCCGGCGGCGAGCCGCTGGTGATCGAGGCGGCCCTGCGCTGGCGCGCCACGCGACGGCCGACGGCCACGCCCACCCCGCGTATCGGGGCGGCGGTGGCCTACGACCTCTTTCGGGGGCGGGTCGTCCTGTTCGGTGGGGGGAGCCTGCTCCGCGGCTACGACGACACCTGGGCTTGGGACGGCGCCGCGTGGAAGGAGCTCCGGCCCGAGACGGTCCCGCCGGCGCGCGCGCACGCTGGCATGGCCTACGACGCGCGCCGCGACCGCGCGGTCGTGTTCGGGGGCCGGGCGACGGAGATCTCCGACGCCCTCGGCGATACCTGGGAGCTGGACGGCGACCAGTGGCTTCGCCGCGCCCCGGCGCAGGCGCCACCCGCCCGCAGCTACCCGGCGATGACCTACGACGCGGCGCGGGGCGTGGTGGTCCTGTTCGGCGGGGACGGCGTGGAGGGACCCCTGAACGACACCTGGGAGTGGGACGGGGACGCCTGGCACGAGCGCGCAGCGGACCCGTCCCCCGCCGCGCGCTACGGCGCGTCGGTGGCCTACGACCCCGATCGCCGCGTCACGCTCTTGTTCGGCGGCGCAACGGGGAGCGGATCCCTCGCGGACACATGGCAATGGGATGGAGATGCCTGGGCGCCCGTCGAGCCGGCCGGGCACGCGCCCCCCCCCAGCGCGGGGGCCCCCATGGTGTGGGATCCGGCGAGACGACGGGCTGTGGTCCTGCGGGGCGAGGTCGAGCCGGGCGAGGTGGTGGAGGTCTGGGAGTGGGACGGCGCCGACTGGTCGCCGCGCGACGACGTGCTGGCCTCACCGGACGGGCTCCACAGCGCCCGGAGCGCGGCCGCATATGACATCGTGCGCGGAGAGGTCGTCCTGCTCGGCGCGTGGGGAAATGGCGCGGCCACCGTGACCTGGACCCTCTCGGGCGGCGCGTGGTTGGGCAGGACGGCGGCCTGGCCTCACTCCCGCTCGGGCGCGGAGCTCGCGTACGACGAGCCTCGGGGTCGGCTGCTCCTGCACGGCGGGCGCTCCTCCGCCCTCGCCTCGGGGGACGCCGTCGACCGCGACTTCACCGACACATGGGCCTTCGACGGCCGCTCGTGGACCGAGCTTCCGCGCGCGGGCGCACCGCCCTTCGGCGCCTGGTCGATGACGGCCGACCGGGAGGGGGTGCTGCTGGTCGGTGGGCGCGACGACGCGTTCTCGGTGGGCGACGACTGCCGGGCCGCCACCTGGCGCCTCGCCGCCGCGGGCTGGGCGCAGGCGCACCCACGCGAGGCGCCGCCCTGCCTCGTGGAGCGCGCGCTGGCCTACCACCGCGCCCGGCAGCGCGCCGTCGTGGCGTCGGCCCATACGGTCTGGGAGTGGGCGGGCGCGGACTGGCTACGCACCGAGGTGCCGGAGCCCTCACCCCTGGGCTCGGTGCGCTTCGCCGCCGGCGACGCGCTCGGCCAACTCGTGCTGGTCGGGGCGCGCGACGACGCGTCGGCCATGGCGCGCTGGGACGGGGCCACGATGACGCCGCTGGATGGCCTGCCCGGCGGCGCCTGTGCGGACGGGGACTGCGCGTTCGACGCGCTGCGTGGCCGCCTCGTGATGTTCGACAGTGGCGTCGCGGCCGTGGACGAGGGGGAAGCTCGAGAGGAGCGGGGAGAGGTGCGGACCTGGGAGTGGGACGGCGAACAGTGGGGGCAGATCACCCCGTCGGCGGCGCCGCCGCCGCTGGCAGATGTCGCGCTGACCTATGACTCGCGCGGGCGACGGGTCGCGTCCTTCGGTGGCCGCTCGCTCTTGACCGAGTCGGACACGCTGTGGAGCTGGGACGGCGGGGCGTTGGCGCGGCCGGCGGTCGTGTGGTCCATCCCGTGGGCGGCCGCGAACGCGCCCGAGGCCGAGGTCCGCGCGGCACGGATCCTGGTCGTGGCCGGCGGCGAAGGGACGACCGACGAGGCACCGGTCCAGCCCGTCACGGGCGCCGACCTCCACCTCTGGGATCCGGCCGTGGGCGGCTGGCGCGCCGTCCTCCGCCACGCCGCACCACCCGGGCAGCCCGAAGCGCTGTCCTTCGACATCGGGGCGGGGGCGGCCCTCGATGGGTTGCTGATGGGCGGCGCGCGGACGCTCCACTGCGCGATCACCGCCGCCGCCCCCGCCGGTGCAGGGGACACCGCCCAGCGGCTCGCCGTCGACCGCCTCGAGGTGAGGGTCCGCTACCGCCGACCGGCGATCAGGGACTAGGCACGTCCAGGCACGGGCCGATCTCGGTCGGATAGTCCGCCACACCGGTCCTCACCATCTGCACGCCGCGCAGACAGAGGCGCTCGGCCTCCGGGGGTGACTCGACGGTCAACACGACCAGCACGCCCGCCGAACCGGCGTCGACGGAGGCGCCCACAAAGCTGAAGCCAAGCACGCGTGAGTCGCTCGCCCTGACGGCGAACGGCGATTGCCCGAAGGTCCCTCCGCCGGCGTCGACGATCCGCGCCCCATCGAGGATGAGTCGGAAAGCTGCGAGCTCAGCGTCGGTCTCGAAGAGGATCTCGACCGTGGCCGTGTCTCCCAGGTCGCGCCAGGCGCCGAAGCCGACGCGCACCACCGCCTCGGGGCAAGGGCGGATCGCCGGCTCGAGCGCGCAGCCCTCGAACTCGACACACGTCCGCGGTTCGCAGGAGTTCGACGGGTGGCAAGCCGGCGGCGCGCCGCGTCCGCAGGTCCCCGTCGCGTCCTCGCAGCGCTCTCTGCCGTTGCACGGATCGCCGTCGTCGGCACAGATCACGCGCTCGCCCGACACGCACGCGTCGCGGTCGACGTCGCAGATCTCGAGGCCGTTGCAGCCGCGCCCGTCGTCGCACAGGTTGTCCCGCGCCGCGGGCCGGCACGTCCCGTTGGCGGGATCGCAGGTCTCGCGACCGTTGCAGGCGACGCCGTCCTGGCAGTCGAGTGGCTGCCCGGCGAGGCAGGCTCCGGTCGCGGCGTCACAGGTCTCCACGCCGTTGCACGGATCGCCGTCGTCGCAGGGGCCCGCGTCGCCGTCCGCGCAGCCCGGCAGCACGCTCCAGCACGAGGCCGAGCAGTGCCCGGCGGTCCCGTTGAGCGCGCCGTCGTCGCAGATCTCGGGCCCGTTGACGACGCTGTCGCCGCAGCCGACGCCCACGCCCCGCCAGCAGGCGTCCCCACAGCTGACCCACCCGTCGGCCCGGCAATGCGAGCTGCAGTGTCCCCAGCGCCCGTTGTCGCCGCCCTCGTCGCAGTCCTCGAGGGGTTCGACGACATGAACCGGGGCAGGGTACGGAGGCGGCTCCATCCCATCGCCACAGTAGGCCCCCTCCGGTGGCCAGAGTCCGTCGCCGTCGCATGGCAGACACGTGACGATCGCGATCGGCAACGCCAAGAAGATGCACGTGACCGGATCCCAGATCGGACACGCCGAGCCCGGCACGTAGCCCGTGCAGGACGCGTCGCACCGCCTCGGCTCGCCGTTGAGCCTCCCGTCGTCGCAGACCTCGCCCGCGTCGACGATGAAGTCACCGCAGCGGGGCACGCGGGTGAGGCAGTCCGCGCTGCAGCCCGACCGCGCAGGCACGCCGTTGTCCTCGCCGTCATCGCAGACCTCGGGCGGCGTGATGACGGTGTCCCCGCAGCGCCAGCCCGGCCCACCGCACTCCGGGTTGCAGGCGCTCCACTCCCCGTTGGCGGGGCCGTCGTCGCACGCCTCGCGCCCCCCGACCTCGCCGTCGCCACAGTGCGGCCCCGGGCCGGCGCAGTCATCGGCGCACCACCCCTCCCCGCCGTTGCGGGTGTCGCCGTCGTCGCAGGCCTCGGCCCCATTGACGACGCCATCGCCGCAGCGAGGCCCGAGCCCGTCGCAGCCCACGCGGCACGCACCGTGCTCGCCGTTGGCCGGCCCGTCATCGCAGCGCTCGGGACCGTCCGTGCGGCCGTCCCCGCAGCGCGGCCCCGGGCCCTGGCAGCCCTCGGCGCAGTGTCCGTAGGCCCCGTTGCGGGCGTCGCCGTCGTCGCACGCCTCCGTCTCGTCGATCACGCGGTCGCCGCAGCGCGCGGCCAGCCCGACGCAGTCCGCGTCGCAGCTGCCATAGGCACCGTTCGAGTCGCCGTCGTCGCAGTCCTCGGGCCCGTTGACGAACCCGTCGCCGCAGCGCGGGCCCAGACCGGCGCAGCTGAGGGCGCAGTGGCCATAGGCGCCATTGTCGAGGCCGTCGTCGCAGGCCTCGGCGCCCGACACGAACCCGTCGCCGCAGGCCGCGGGCTCGACGCCGCACCACCGGGAACAGTGGCCCGGGGCCCCGTTGTCGGCGCCGTCGTCGCAGAGCTCCGGGCCGTCGATCACGCCGTCGCCACAGCCAACCCCCGGACCTTCGCAAGTCCCGCCGCAGGCGCCGTACGCCCCGTTCGCGGGGCCGTCGTCGCAGGCCTCGGATCCGTTGACCACGCCATCGCCGCAGCGCGGTCCGGGCCCGCCGCAGCCGACCGCGCACCGGTCATAGTCGCCGTTGTCCGGTCCGTCGTCACAGCGTTCGGGCCCGTTGACCAAGCCATCGCCGCAGCGCGGCCCGCCGCCGTCGCAGGCGGCGGAGCAGGCGCCGTAGCCGCCGTTGGCGACCCCGTCGTCGCAGACCTCCGGCCCCTCGATCTCCCCGTCGCCGCAGCGCGGCCCGGGACCGTCGCAGGTGACCGTGCACGCGCCGTAGTCACCGTTGGAGGGGCCGTCGTCGCAGGCCTCGGCGCCGTTGACGAGGCCGTCGCCGCAGCGTGGCCCCGGCCCGGCGCAGTCGGCCGCGCAGGCACCGTAGCTGCCGTTCGCCGCGCCATCGTCGCAGCTCTCCGGTCCGTTGACGACCCCGTCGCCGCAGCGCAGCGCCGCCGGGCCCCGGCACTGCCGGCCGCACGCGCCGTAGCCGCCGTTCTCCGGCCCGTCGTCGCACGCCTCCTCCGCGTCGACCACCCCGTCGCCGCACCGCCGGCCCATCCCCCCGCAGTCCTCGAGGCACCGGCCGTAGCTGCCGTTGGACGCGCCGTCGTCACACACCTCGTCGCCGTTGGTCACGCCGTCGCCGCAGCGCGCCCCGGGGCCTCCGCAGTGGACGGCGCAGCGACCGTAGGCGCCGTTGTCGGGGCCCTCGTCGCACCGCTCGGGGCCGTTGACCACGCCGTCGCCGCAGTACGGCCCCGGCCCCCGACAATCCGCGGTGCAGCGGCGATACAGGCCATTGTCCTGGCCGTCGTCGCAGACCTCGCCGCCGTTGATCTCGCCATCGCCGCAGCCGACGCCGGGCCCGGCGCAGTCCACCGCGCAGGCGCCGTAGTCGCCGTTGCGCTCACCGTCGTCACAGGCCTCGGGGCCGTCGACCTCGCCATCCCCGCAGCGGGCGCCCGGCCCGGTGCAGTCCACAGCGCAGCCGGCGTAGGCACCGTTGGCGGCGCCCTCGTCGCAAACCTCCGGGCCATCGAGCGAGCCGTCGCCGCAGCGCAACACACCCACGCAGTCAGCGCTGCAGCGCTGATAGGCGCCGTTGTCGGGGCCGTCGTCGCAGGCCTCGTCGTCGGTCCGCTCGCCGTCACCGCAGCGTGGGCCGGGCCCGGCGCAGTCAAGCGCGCAGGCCGCATAGTCGCCGTTGCGCCCACCGTCGTCGCAGGCCTCGGGGCCGTCGACCGCGCCGTCTCCGCAGCGCAGGCCCGGCCCCGTGCAGTCCGCCGCGCAGGCACCGTAGGTACCGTTGGCCTCCGCCTCGTCGCAGGCCTCCCGACCGTTGAGGACGCCATCGCCGCATCGTGGTGCGGCGCAGACGTGCCCACGGCACACGCGGCTCTGGCAGTCCGATGCCTGGTCGCACTTTGCATGGTCCCGGCAGGGCGGGCACGAGCCGCCGCAGTCGAGGCCCGGCTCGTCGCCATTCTGCTGTCCGTCGCGACAGCTGGGCGCGGCGCACGACGCCCAGCCTTCACCCGCGACGCACACCCCGCCGGACGCGGCGCAGTCCGAGACGGGAAGATACACCGCGCAACCATGCGGATCTCTGCGGCACTCCAGGACGCCGCCCGCCTCGCACCGCGCGTCGCCCAACCGACAGGGGGGCGGACAGACCGTCGCGTCGGCGGCCGCGCGCGCGTCGGGCAGTGGCTCGGCGGCATCGGCGGCGACGGCGTCGGCGGGACGGGGAGTGTCGGCTGTGTCGGGCGACATCGACGTCGCGTCCGAGCCGCCCGCGTCGGTGGACTTGATCGAGGCGCCGCCGGCATCGGCCGGCGCGCGGCTCTCGGAGCATCCGCCTGCGAAGACGCAGAGCGTCAGGATGACCGACGCGACGGCGAGTCCACCGAGACCGTCCTCCGCGTTCACGCTCGCCCCTCTCGGCCGCGACTTCGCCCCGCGCACGGAACCCGTACGGTACACCGGGCGGCCAGGACGGTCCATGGGCGGCCGTAGAACCGTGACACGAGGCGGCGAGCCCACCGTCGCGCGATTCGAGGGCGGCGGCCGATCCGGCGTTCCCTCCGGTGCGGGCGGGGTGGGTGACTCCCACGGCCAAAGACTGCCGGGCCGTCCACCGCGTCGCGGGCATGATCCACGCGCAGGTCTGGGCACCCCGACGCGCCCCGCCCCAGCTCAACCCTCGGCCAGCAACCCCAGCAAGGCGCCCACGTCCAGCCGCCCCGCGCCCTCGGCCCCCTCCAGCACCGCGCCGGCCAGCGCGCGCTTCTCGGCGTGCAGGCCCAGGATCGCCTCCTCCAGGGTTCCTTGGGCGATGAGCCGGTAGACGGTCACCGGTCGGTCCTGGCCGATGCGATGCGCGCGGTCGGTGGCCTGATCCTCGACCGCCGGGTTCCACCAGGGATCGAGGTGCACCACGTAGGTCGCGGCGGTCAGGTTCAGGCCGGTGCCGCCGGCCTTGAGCGAGATGAGGAAGACGTCGCCGTCGCCCGCCTGGAAGGCGTCGACCTCGGCCTGGCGGCGGGCGGGCGGAGTGGCGCCGTCCAGGTAGCGGACCTGGGCCCCGTCGGCCTCGAGGGCGGCGCGCGCCAGGGCCAGCAAGCGCGTGAATTGGCTGAAGATCAGCGCGCGGTGGCCCGCCTCGCGCAAGGCCGCGATCTGGGCGCGCAGCCACTCGAGCTTGGCAGACGGGACGGTCGAGGTCGGATCGATCAGGCGCGGGTGGCAGGCCAACTGGCGCAGACGGGTGAGGGCGGCGAGCACCTGGACGCGGCGCGTCGCCTCCGCCCCACGGGCCTCGGCCAACTCGGCCAAGGCGCCGAGGCGTGCCCGCTCGTAGAGCCGGCGCTCGGCACTGGTCAGCTCGAGGGTCACGTCGATCTCGGTGCGCGACGGCAGATCGGTGGCCACCGCGCCCTTGGTACGCCGCAGCACGAAGGGGCCGATCAGCCGCGCCAGATCGGCGCGCGCGGTCGCGTCGCCGGCCTGCTCGATGGGGCGCGCGAAGCGCTCGCGGAAGGCCTCGGCGCGGCCCAACAGGCCGGGCACCAGGAAGCGGAACAGGCTCCACAGCTCGCCCAGGTGGTTCTCGAGCGGCGTGCCGGTGAGCGCCACGCGCGCCTCGGCGACCAGCCCGCAGGCCGCGCGCGCCCGACGGGTGCCGGGGTTCTTGATGGCCTGCGCCTCGTCGAGCACCACCGTGCCCCAGCGCACCGCGGCCAGGGCCTCGGCGTCGCGCGCCAGCAGGTCGTAGCTGGTCACCCACAGCTCACCCGCCGCGGCCTCGCCGAGCAGCCCAAGGCGCTCGGCGCCGGCGTAGGCGCGCACCCGCAGCGCCGGGGCGAAGCGCGCCGCCTCGCGCTGCCAGTTGAAGCCGACCGAGGTGGGCGCGACGACGAGCGCCGGCCCCGTCGCCCGACGGTGCAGCAGCAGCGCCAGCGCCTGGACCGTCTTGCCCAGGCCCATGTCGTCGGCCAGGCAGGCCCCCGCGCCCCAGGTCGTCAGCCGCGCCAGCCAGGTGAAGCCTTCGCGCTGGTAGGGGCGCAGCTCGGCGCGCAGGTCCGTCGGCAATTCCGGTGTGAGATCAGATGCTTGCCTCGCCCTCGTGGCCAGCGCGAGCCAGGCGGGCGGCGCGTCGACCGTGGCGCCGGCACAGCGCAGCGCGTCGAGCACCGGCGCCGCGTAGGGCGCCACGCCGCGGG
>CALBMW010000741.1 GCA_937896275.1 uncultured Myxococcales bacterium | reverse complement strand
CCGGCCGCTTCGCGGCCTGCGCCTCGCCCGTCACGTCCTCGCGACGGCGTTCGATGGCTGGACACCTCTTCACCCCGCGCTCCATCACACCGCGTCCGGCAAGCCGTACCCGGGCGTGGGCTGCGCGTCCAGCGACTCGGGCTCGAGACGCGTCACCCCCCGCCGGATCAGGGCTCGCCCGCGCACACCGCCAGCACCCCGTCGCAGTTCAGGTCGGCGGCCGAACACTCGGGCTCGGGGGCCCCGGGAAAGGCGGAGGCGTTGGCGTCGTCGCAGTCCTGGCCGGCCGGAGAGCCGTCGCCGTCCTCGTCCTCGACCCAGTCGCAGCCCGGCAACACGCCATCGCAGTTGAGGTCGTGGTCGCTCCCGCACTCCTCGACGCCGTCGACGCCGGGGTTCACGGCCGGATCGTGGTCGTCGCAGTCCTCCCAGGCTTGCCAGCCGTCGCCGTCCAGGTCGCAGTCCTCGCTGCCCTCACAGTCGTCGGGCGGGGGCTCGCAGGTCAGAATGCCGTCGCAGTCGTAGTCGCGGTCGCCGCAGGGCGGCTCGACCGCGCCGGGGTGCACCGCCGCGTCGCCGTCGTCGCAGTCCACGTCGGCGTCGAAGCCGTCGCCGTCGCTGTCGGGGATGGGGTCGCAGGCGACGAACGTGCCGTCGCAGTCGTAGTCGACGTCGCTGCACGCGGGCTCGAGGGCGTTTGGGTGGACCGCCGGATCCGAGTCGTCGCAGTCAACCCACTCGTCGTAGCCGTCGCCGTCCTCGTCAGCGGGGGCATCGGGCGCGGCATTGCACCAGACGTCGGGGCTGTCACAGTCGTCCCACTGCTCCCAGTCGTCGACGTTCGCGTCGTTGCAGGTGAGCTCGCCGTCGCAGTTGCGGTCCACGGCGTCGCACTCCTCGATGTCGGCCCCGGGGTGGATCGTGGGATCAGTGTCGTCGCAGTCCTCCCAGCCGTCCCATCCATCGCCGTCCTCGTCGGGCATGAGGTTGCACGCGCTGTACGGATCCTCGCAGGAGTCGTCGCACCCCAGCACCTCGCCGTCGCAGTCGTAGTCCGTGCCGTCGCACTCCGGCAGGTTCGACCCGGGGTGCGCGTTGGGGTCCCCGTCGTCGCAGTCCTCGTCGGCTGACCACCCATCGCCATCCGCGTCGGCGCTCGGGTTCGAGAGCACGTCGTCGCTCCGCGGCTGCACGATGCAGCCGGGCGCGGCGAGGGCCAGGCCGCCGGCGATGAGGCCCGCGCGCGCGAGCGGTCGCAGGCGGCGGGTGGCGGCGAGGCAGGTCGCGACGAGGCGGAGCAGGGGCGTGGCGTTCATGGGTGTGTCCGTTCAGAGAGGGTTGTTCCGAAAGATGAATCAGCGGAGGGCGGCCGCCTCGTCCCGCCAGCGCTCGGCCGGCAGCCCGGCCGCCTCGAAGCGCTCGACGATCTCGTCCAGCGAACGCTCGAGGGCCGCGCGCCGGGCCTCGACGGGCATCGAGCCGTAGGGGTTGTCCCGGTAGACCCCTGCCTCGTGCTGGCTCGGCACGGCGCCCCGCGTGACGCTGGCGAGGACTCGCGGCACGAGAGCGTCGAGCCAGCGGCGCTCCGCGTCCGTGACCTCGAAGTGAGGCAGCCACAGCCAGCCGAAGCGGCTGTGAAAGGACTCGTCGCGCAGAAGCTGGGTCAACACCGCGTGGGCCACCGCGTCCGTCGCGCGCTCCCGCACGCCGGCCAGCATGGCCACCGAGATCGTCTCGCCGATGCACAGCGAGCCCACCAGGTGCTGCAGCGCGCGGCGCCGCGCCGGTGCCCGCGCGTCGGTGCCCACGAACCGCGGCGCCGGAGCCTTCGGGCCTCGCCCACCCAGCAAGTCGGTCAGCCGAGCGCACAGCTCGACGTGAAGGGCCTCGTCCCGCACGACCCGCCCGGCGCCCACGATCACGTCGAGCGGGGCGCGCATCTCGGCCGTCAGGGATTGCAGCTCGGCGAAGCCGACCATCGAGCGGTACTCGTCGTTGGTGCGAAGCACCCAGGCTCGCCGAGCGCGCTCACGCGTTCGCGGATCGTGGGCTCCGGCGTCGAAGGCGCCCCAGGGGATCGTCGCGCAGTCGCCGTCGACGAAGGCCCGGTGATGGTGAGTGAGGGGGCCGCCCGTGACGGAGATGTCCATGCTGCGCTCCAGGGTGCGTGACGGGCGACCGGACGAGATCGGCCATCGCTTCTTACGCAGTACGGCGTGCCGCGCCATCGATTCGGCGTGAGCGCGCTGCTACAAAGTGCGCTGCACACGATGTGCGCCCAACCCAGTCGAGAGGACCCCCCATGCGCGCCGCAGTATTGACCGCCCCCCTGCTCATCGCCGCTCTCTGTCCCCCTGCCGGGGCCCAGGGCAAGGCTCCGATGCCCTCCGCGACCAAGATGGCCGCCGGGCCGATCCTCGAGGACTGGCAGGGCTTGCTGAAGGATGGCTGCGACCTCGAGAAGGCTCACGTTCGGACGCCCATCGAGGCGCGGGTGCTGCGCAACGCGCCCTACGCGGCCAAGGGATACACCTTCAAGTCCGCGGAGTTGACGGCGCTCTTCGCCGCCGACGGGGGCTGGTACACACCCGATCCCGCAGTGAAGGCGCCCAAGTTCACCCCTGCCGAGGGCGCCTGCATCAAGAAGCTGAAGACCCACGAGCAGGCCCTGCGGACCAAGGTCGTGATCGACAAGCTCTTCGAGACGCGCTTCACGGCCCAGCACGAGGCGGTCAAGACCCTGCGCTTCGCGTCGGGCGCCCTGGACGGCGCGATCTTCCGCGTCGCCAAGCGCGTCGTGGACAAGGACATCACGTGGGAGTTGGGCGACGACAGCTGCAAGAAGCCCAACGAAGAGGGCCAATGCACCGTGATCCAGCTCATCTGCACCGAGACGCAGTGCGTGGTGAACACGCCGGGCTGACAGGCTGGGGCGCTCTCGGGTGCGAGGTCCTCGAGAGCGGGAGGGAAGGAGAGGGGGGGCGCGCCGGTGACCAGCACCGGCGCGCACACGTCGCAGCGAGGGCGACCGCCGGAGGGTTACTCCCCGAGGGCCCCGGCGCGCGGCCGGTGATACACGCCGCCGTTCTGCTCGAAGTGCGAGATGGCGAGCGCGCTGTCATGGCACCCGCTGCACGCCGAAGCGGTCGGGCTGCTCACCAGGTCGGTCGCGTTCGGGACCGCCTCGCGCGCCGTGTTCACGTCCTGCCACGTGGCGTTGACGCCGTCGGTGGTGACCTCGGTCGTCAGCAGCAGGCCGTCGGGCAGATCCGCGCCGTAGGTGCCCGGCAGGTGGCAGGTCTCACACCGGTTCAGCAGGCCTGGGAAGGTGACCTCGGCGAAGTCGTAGTACAGGCCGCCGGCGCGGTTGCGCACGAACTGGAAGTCGTTCGCGCGTTCGGCCGAGCCGTGGACGCCGTGCACGAGGTTCTTCATCACCATCGAGGTCTCGGGGAAGGTCAGCGGATCGTTGCCGAGCGCGGCGATCGTGGCCTCGGGCAGGCCCTCGGGATCGGCGCCGCGCCCGCCGCTGCTCTTGTTCGGGTTGTGGCACATCACGCAGACCTGGGGGTTGTTCATCCGGCTGCCGCCGTGCAACTCCAGGCTCTCGTGGCAGTTGAGGCACTTCGCGCTGTCGACCACCTGCCGACGCTCGGGGTCGCCCTCGACCGCCAGCACGACCGAGGGCGTGTGCCGCGCGACGGTGGCCCCGTCGACGGTCTGCGAGAAGTAGGACTGGAGGGCCACGGCGCGCAGCGTCGCGCCGGCCGGGAAGGCGTCCGCGACGGTCGCCCGGAACACGCCGGCCACCTCGGTCGCCGCGACGTTGCCCCCGTCGATCAGGACGTTGAGGCCGACGCTCCCGGCGTCGCCCGCGGTGTTGCCCAGGTTGTTGTAGTCCGCCGGCGCCGACGCGCCGTCCTGGGGCATCGCGTAGGCGAACAGGAAGCCCGGGTAGCGGTTGTTCTCGGTGAGATCCGCGGGCAGCGCCAGCACGTCCATCGGGGCGTCGTCACGCAGCAGTGAGAAGTCGACCACGGCGTTGTTGTCGGCGTCGACGGTCGCGGCGACGAGCTCGTACGCGAAGTTCGAGACGTTCGGCGGCACCTCGGGGTTGTTGGGCGAGGCGACCGTGTTGATGTGGTAGCGGTTGATGTCCTCGGGGGAGTGACAGTTCGCACACATCGCGTTGGTCAGCTGGCGCCCGCCGACGTGGTTGGTGCCGTCGTCGAAGTTGACGTTGTCGTGGCATGCGCCGCACGACGCGCGGTTGGGCCGCAGCATCCAGTTGTCGCCGTCCGGCGTGGCCGGGTTCTCGGCGGTGTGGCACTTGCGGCAGTTCGTGACCGACTGCGGGAAGGTGACCTCGGAGAAGTCGGCCACCTCGGGCACGTCCTTGGCCGAGTGGATCTGGTGGACGAAGCGCTTGAAGTCGACGAGCGGCTCGGCGCTGTCGTTGTGGCACATGACGCACAGCTTGGTGTCGACGCGGCCGCCGCCGTGGAAGGCGAGGCTGCCGTGGCACTCGTTGCACGAGTCGATGGTGACGATGTCCCGCGTCTCGACGAGATCGTTCTCGTCCGGCCGGAAGTCGCGGGTGGGGTTGGCGACGTCGATGTCCGTCAGGCCGGAGATCTGGAAGCCCAGGCGGTGCGTGGCCGTGGCGTCCCACGCGGCGTCCGGGTCGGCGGTGGTGTCGATGGGCGAGAACGCATAGGTCCACGTACCATCCACGTTGCGCGCCAACTGCGCCGGGACGCGCTCATAGGCGTACCGGTACCAGGAGCTGGGCTCGCCGTCCGCGGCCGGGTTCAGCTTCGCGAGCAGGAACCGGATGTTGGAGAGGTTCTCGGTGCCGCTACGGCTGCTCACGCTGAAGCGCGAGAAGTCCACGTCCACCGTCCGACCGGCGGCGTCCGTCACGGTCAGGTCGACCGTGACCGAGATCAGGATCGCGGCCGGATCGTCGGCGTTGATGCTCACCGACACGACCTCGGCGTCCGCCGTGCCCTGGGGATCGCCGTAGTGCACGCGCTCGACGTCCGCGATGCGATCGGGCGCGTGGCAGACCGCGCAGGCCTCGTTGGCGTAGAGCGTCAGATCGCGCCCGTCCTCGCCGTTCTCGCCATTCTGGCCGGGGTCGCCCTGCGCGCCGGGGTCACCCTGCGCGCCGGGGTCACCCTGCGCGCCGGGGTCACCCTGCGCGCCCGGGTCGCCCTGTGGGCCCGGGTCGCCGTCGACGCCGTTCGCGCCGTCCATCCCGTCCTCGCCGGGCCCCCCTTGCGGCCCGCGCTCGCCCTGCGGCCCGATCGGCCCCTGGGGCCCGACGCCGCCATCGGCGCCGGCCACACCCGGATCGCCCTTGGCACCCTGCTCACCCTCGCACCCAACAGCCAGCGCCAGGCTTATCAGGGCCGTCGCGAGTACAATCGGTCTCATCACTCTTCCCCCGTCGTTTCAGCGGCCAGGCCGCACTGAGCGGCGGTCGCTTTGGCAATTTGCGGGCCACGGTGGCTCGAGGTGCGAGACCAAGGGCGCAACCCGCGGTGATGCGGGCCCGCGCAGATACCGGGCGCCTCGGGGCGTCCGGCGGGGCGGGCGGTCAACGTGTCGATCTCGACATGGTCCGGGTGGGTGCGGGGTTACCGAACCGTCCGATCCGCTCGGCGACGGCTTTCGCCGGCCCCGGCGTCGCCTCGGTGCGGCGCGGCTCACCGGAAGTCCACCCGTCCGTTGATGTGGGTCGCGGGCGTCGCGTCGGGGTGACACGAGAAGCACTCGAAGGACTGCGGGTGCGGCGCGTCGGGCGGCACGCCGTGGCAACCGCCGCACTGGCCCTGGCGGCCGTCGACCCGGGTCCAGACCGGCGTGACGCTGGTCCCGCCGGTGAGAGTCGGCCCGTGACAATACACATCACTGCAGGTCGCCAGGTTCCGGTCCCAAACCGGCTGGCGCTGGTTGGTGAGCGCGCGCGCCCCGAACTCGATCTCGGCCGGCGCCTCGTCGATGTGGCCTGGGTCATCGAAGGCCTGGGGCACGCGGTGACAGTCATCGCAGTCGATGGCCGTACGCCAGCCAGCCCGCCTCAGGTGCGACTGGTGCGCACCTACCTCGACCGCCGATGTCTCCACCGCCCCGTCGACGGCCATCGGCGGCGCCGCGTTCGCCGCGCTCCCGTGGCAGCTGTCGCAGCCCACGTCGAGGTCGAGGTTTCCGTCGATGTGTCGGCCCCCGGCGATGTCGATCATGCCGTCGGGTCGGACCGTCTGCGGGTGACAGCTGGCGCAGTCCTCCCGCTGGACGTGGGGCGCGGGGGGCGGCGCGCCGTGGCAGCTGCCACAGCTCGCCTGGCTGCCGTTCACGAGCGTCCACACGGGCTCCGAGTGGGCCCCCCCGGACAAGCTCGCCCCGTGGCAGTAGACCTGTGAGCAGCTCGCCGCGTCGCGATCCCATGACGGCACCAACTCGCCGGTCGTCGCCAGGGCGCCGAACTCGAGCTCGGCGGGGGCGGCGTCGATGTGGCCCGGATCCGCGACGGTCTCCGGTACGCGGTGGCACGCGTCGCACTCGAGCGCCGCGCGCACCGCCGAGTCGCGCAGGTGTGACTGGTGGGCTCCCACCTCGACCACGTCGGTCTCCAGCGCCCCGGCCAGCGACCTCGGCGGGGCCGGGTTGTCGTCGCCGCCGTGGCAGGTGTTGCAGGCGCTCGACAGATCGAGCTGCCCGTCGATGTGGTGCCCGCCCGCGGTGTCGATCGTGCCGTCCGGTCGCACGGTGCTCGGGTGGCAGCGCGCGCAGTCCGCGCTCTGCGGGTGCGGCCCCGGCGGAGGCGCGCCGTGGCAGCTGCCGCAGGTGGCCTGGGTGCCGTCGACGCGCGTCCACACCGGGCTCCGGTCGGCGCCCCCCGCGACGGTCGCGCCGTGGCAATACACCTGGCTGCAGGACGCCTGCTCCCGGTCCCACGTCGGCGCCGCTCCGCCGCTCGTCGCCAGCGGACCAAAGGTGAGATCAGCGGGCGCCGCGTCGAGGTGTCCGGCCGCCATCACGGTCTCGGGCACGAGGTGGCACTCGGTGCACGCGATGGCGTCGCGGATGTTCGTGTCGCGCAGGTGCACCTGGTGCGCGCCCACCTCGACCGCCGCCGTGTCCACCCCCCCCCCGAGCGCGCGCGGCGGGGCCGGGTTCACGTCGCTGCCATGACACGCGCCGCAGGCGGTCGCGATGCGCCCCACGCGGCCGTCGATGTGTTGCCCGCCCGCGACGTCGATGGTGCCATCGGAGCGGACCGTGTCCGGGTGGCAGATGGCGCACTCGGCGCGCTGCGGGTGCGGCGCGGGCGGCGGCGCGCCGTGGCAGCTGCCGCAGGTGGCCTGGGTGCCGTCCACGCGGGTCCAGACCGGC
>CALBMW010000740.1 GCA_937896275.1 uncultured Myxococcales bacterium | reverse complement strand
CCCCCGCCCTCGACGCGCCCGGCGACGAGATGAAGCTGCTCCGCCGTCAGCTCAAGCTCAAGGGCCGGCACATGCCCCTGCGCGCGCTCTTCGAGCGCATCCCGCAGACGATCCGCCGCCTGAAGCCCTGCGTCCTGATGAGCCCGCTCTCGGTGGCACGCTACCTCGATCCGAGGCTGGGCGGCTTCGACGTGGTCGTGTTCGACGAGGCGAGCCAGATCCCGCCGTGGGACGCCGTCGGTGCCATCGCGCGCGGCGATCAGGTCGTCGTCGTGGGCGACAGCAAGCAGCTCCCGCCCACGACCTTCTTCGACCGGGTGGAGACCAACGACGATGACGCGGTCGACGAGGCCGATCTCGTCGAGCTCGAGAGCATCCTGGACGAGGCGGTGGCCGCGGGCGTGCCCGAGGCGTCGCTCAAGTGGCACTACCGAAGCCGCCACGAGTCGCTCATCACCTTCAGCAACCATCACTACTACGACGGTCAGCTGCGCAGCTTCCCCGGCGCCGATCACGCGGTCAGCGGGGCGGGCGTCGAGTGGACGCACGTGCCCGACGGCTACTACGACCGGGGCCGCACGCGCACCAACGCCGGCGAGGCGCGGGCCGTGGTCGCAGAGCTCGGGCGGCTGCTCGCCGAGCCCGATCCGCCGACCGTCGGGGTGGTGACCTTCTCGATGCCGCAGCAGCGCCTCATCGAGGACCTGCTCGACGCGCTCAGACAGGCCAGCCCGGAGCTCGAGCGGCACTTCGTCGGGCACGAGGCCGTGTTCGTGAAGAACCTGGAGAACGTGCAGGGCGACGAGCGCGACGTGATGCTGTTCTCGGTCGCCTACGGTCCCGACCGCGACGGGAAGGTCACGATGAACTTCGGGCCGCTCAACCGCACCGGCGGCGAACGGCGGCTGAACGTGGCCATCACGCGCGCCCGCCAACGCCTGATCGTCTTCTCGACCCTCCGCGCCGAGCAGATCGACCTCGAGCGGACCCGCGCCATCGGCGTGGCGCACCTGAAGTCCTTCCTGGCCTTCGCGGATCGCGGGCCGGCCGCGCTCGACCTGGCGGAGCGCCTCGATCCGGATCAGGGGCCCGAGGGTCCGGTCGAGGCGGACGTCAAGGCGGTGCTGGAGGCGCTCGGATGGCAGGTGCACGCGCGGATCGGCTTCAGCGGCTACCGCGTCGATCTGGCGGTCGTCGACTCGACGCGCCCCGGCGCCTACCTGCTGGGCATCGAGTGCGACGGCGCGGGCTACCACGGCAGCGGGAACGCGCGCGAGCGTGATCGGCTCCGGCACCAGATCCTCGGGGGTCTCGGCTGGCGCTTGCACCGAGTCTGGACGCCTGACTGGTGGTTTGGGCGCGACCGCCAGATCGAGCGGCTCGAGCAGGCCCTGGCGCGCGCCGTGGCCGATCGCGACGCCGTCCGGGCCACCGCCGATCGCAGGGCGCGCGCTCGCATCGCGGCGCAGGCCGCGGCGGTGACCTTGGGCGACCTGGGGGCCGATGGCGCGCCGCCCGCCGGATCGGGTGCCACGATCATCGAGATTGACGGCGACGAGGTCGAAGATGGCCTGGACGACGACGACGACGACGTCTACTGGACCCTCGACCCGGCGGGGGCCTTCGACCGACGGCTCGCGGCGGCAGAGGATCGAGGTCCGGCGCGACCGCCCGAGGCGTCGGTCTTTCGGCTGCCCGCGCGCCAACCCCTGGGCGACGCAGATCGCTTCCACTGGCCCGAGACCCGGCCGACCATCGCCCGCCGGCTCGCCGAAGTGGTGGACGCCGCGGGGCCGATGATGCGCGACGACGCCTACCGCGAGGTCATCGCGTGCTGGGACCTCGCGCAGCTCGGCAGCCGCATCCGGCGCATCCTCGACGAAGCGCGCGCGGATGTCGTGGCGGGCATGCGTCGTCCGCGCCTCGACGGCGACGACGTGCTCTGGCCCGGCGCCGTCGATCCACTCGCGTGGCGCGGCGTGCGCGTGCCTGACACGGACGATCCGGCGACGATCCGTGATCCGTCGCGCCTTCCTCCCGCCGAGATCGCCAACGCCGCCGGCTGGGTGCTCGGCCAGGCCAAGGCCATCTCGGCGGACGAGCTGGCGCGCGAGGTCGCCGCCGTCTTCGGGATCGGCCGCATGGGCAAGCGCGTCCGCGCCGCGATGGAGCGCGGCATCGAGCACCTGGTGCAGCGGGGCGGGGCCGTTCGGGACGGCGCGCGGGTGGTGGTCGACGACGGATCGCAAGCGCCACCGAGCGGGGGTCACGACTAGCCACTTGACGTGGAGCCGACTCGCCGTCGACGACGCCCGCACGTCAGGTGGCGAGGCTGGTCCCGACGGGCCCGTCGTCGAGGGCGCGTTGACGGCGATCCGATGGTGCGCAGCGTGAAGGGTCAAGGAGGTGAGGCATGTTCTTCGACCCGCTGTACCTGGCCGTGATGGGCATCGGCCTGCTGCTCAGCCTCGGTGCGCAGGCCTGGCTACGCAAGGCGATCGGTCGGTGGGAGAAGGTGCCGCTGGGGCGAGGGCTCACCGGGCGCGACGTGGCCCAGGCCATCCTCGACGTCGAGGGCATCGGCGAGGTGCGCATCGAGCCGGTCGGGGGCATCCTGAGCGACCACTACGACCCGAGTCGGAAGATCCTGCGCCTCAGCCCGGCCAACTACCACGGTCGATCGGTGGTGGCCGCGGGCATCGCGGCGCATGAGGTCGGCCACGCCATTCAGGACAAGCAGGGCTATGCGCCGATGCGCCTGCGCCAGGCGATCGTGCCGCTGGCGAACATCGGCACCAGCCTCGGCATGCTCCTCGTGCTCATCGGGGTGGCCGTCCAGGCGCTCGGCCTGGCCAAGCTGGGCGTGCTGCTCTTCGGTGGCTTCGTTCTCTTCACCCTGGTCACGCTGCCGGTCGAGGTCGACGCTTCGCGGCGCGCCCGCGTCGCCCTCGCGCACGGTGGCTTCCTGACGCGCGAAGAGGGTCGGGGGGTCGACGCGGTGCTGGGCGCGGCCGCCGCGACCTATGTCGCCGCCGCGGTGACCGCGGTGCTGCAACTGCTGTACTTCATGCTGCGGGCCGGCATGCTGGGGCGGCGCGACTGAGCCGGCCGGCAGAAGTCGGCAGCGTCTCAGGGCGTGACGAGTTCGACCAGTCTCCAAGCTCGCTTGCCGTGAGCGGCGGCGCTCCAATCGTCTTGGTCGGTCTCGAGCAGCGCGGCCTGGGCCGTCTTGAGGTCGACGTCGGCCCCCGTGAGCCAGTGGACGGTCATGCTGAAGCCCGGGTTGTGCCCCAACATCAGCACGGTGCCCACCTCGGCGGGGACCTCCTCCAGCAGCCGGGTCACCACCGGGGCGCCGGCCAGGTAGAGGTCGGGGGTGAAGCTGGGTGCGAGGTCGCCCAGCGCCGGGGCCATCGCCTCCCAGGTCTGCACAGTCCGGCGGCTGTCGCTGCTGATGACCCGCTCGGGCACCCAACCCAACTTCGCGAGGCGGCGCCCCATGACCGGCGCGTCATGCTCACCACGGTCGTTCAGGGGGCGCGCGTGATCCCGAAGCTGGCTGTCGTGCCAGGAACTCTTGGCGTGGCGCATGAGGATGAGGCGACGCATCATTGCAATCCCGTGGCCTCGGAGCGGGTGTCGCCCGGTCCGCCGCTCGTCTGCGCCGGCGATCCGGCGACGGTCAGTGCGCGCCCTTCTTGGGACGCAGCGCGGCACCGGTGGCCACATGGTCGTTCCAGGTGGCGGGCTGGAACCCGTTGTCGACCTGCACCATCGAGATGCAGTCGGGCACGGGGCACACGATCTGGCACAGGTTGCACCCGACGCACTCGCCCTCGTCGATGACCGGCACGCGGCCTTCGCCCGTCGGGTGGATGCATTGGTGGGCGCCATCCTGGCAGGCCACCACGCACAGCTGGCAGCCGATGCACTTGCCGGCGTCGATCTTGGCCACGGTCTCGTAGTTGAGGTCGAGATCGCCCCACTCCGAGTAGGCAGGGATCGCCTTGCCCACGAAGTCGGCCAGCGTGGCGAAGCCGTGCTCGCTCATGTACTCGTCGAGGCCCTCGATCATGTCCTCGACGATGCGGTAGCCGCGCAGCATGACCTCGGTGCAGACCTGCACCGTGCTCGCGCCGAGCAGCATGAACTCGACCGCGTCCCGCCAGTTGGTGATGCCGCCGATGCCGCTGATCGGGATGCCGAACTCGTGATCGCGGGCGAGCGCGGCGGTCATGTGCAGGGCGATGGGGCGCACCGCGGCGCCGCAGTAGCCACCGTTGCTCGACGCGCCGCCGACGCGCGGCTCCGGCACGAAGCGGTCGATGTCGACGCCGATGATCGACTTGATCGTGTTGATGAGGGAGACGCCGTGGGCGCCTCCGCGCTGGGCCGCCCGGCCGTGCGGCACGATGTCGCCCACGTTGGGCGTCAGCTTCACCAGCACCGGCACCGAGCTGTAGTCGACCGCCCACGACGTGATGCGCTCGTTGACGCGCGGCTCCTGCCCCACGGCCGACCCCATGCCGCGCTCGCACATGCCGTGCGGGCAGCCGAAGTTCAGCTCGAGCCCATCCGCGCCGGCGTCGATGCTGCGCTTGATGATGTCCTGCCACTCCTCGCGGGTCTCGACCATCAACGAAACGACCACCGCGTGCTCGGGGTAGCGCTTCTTGACCTCGTAGATCTCGCGGAAGTTGGTCTCGAGCGGGCGATCGGTGATCAGCTCGATGTTGTTGAAGCCGATCCCGCGTGCGCCGCGGTGGTGGATGGCCCCGAAGCGGCTCGAGACGTTCTGGATGGGTTGCCCCAGCGTCTTCCACACCGCGCCGCCCCAGCCGGCGTCGAAGGCGCGCATGATCTGCTCACCCGAGTTGGCGGGCGGGGCCGAGGCCAGCCAGAAGGGGTTGGGGGACCGGATGCCGGCGATGTTCGCGCGCAGATCAGGCATGCTGGCCTCCCCGCAGGCTGTGGTTGTCGTTGAGCCAGGCGTCGATGGTGCGGGCCGCGTGCTGGCCCTCGGCTGTGGCGTTGACGACCTCCTTGCCGCCGTTGGCGCAGTCGCCGCCCGCGAACCAACCGGGTCGCCCCAGGTGCTGCTGATCGTCGACCACCAGTCGCCCGCGGCTCACGGTGACGCCGTCGACCTCAGCCAGCAGCGCCCCCAACTTGCCCTGGCCGATCGCCAGCAGCACGAGATCGGCGGGCAGCGTGTGTTCGGTGCCCGGGATCGGCCGCTTGTTCTCGTCTGCACGCAGCGCAGTGACGCCCGCCACCTTGCCGCCCTGACCGACGAAGCCGGTGGGGACCGTGCGCCAGACGCCGGTGATGCTCTCGACCTTGGCCGCGGCCCATTCGTGGGCATAGCCGCTCATGTGGGCCTCGTCACCGCGGTAGACCATGCGCACGTCCGCGACGCCCAGGCCGCGGAGCTCGCGCACGGCGTCGACCGCGGTGTTGCCGCCGCCCAGCACCAGGGCGCGCTGGGCGTCTCGCAGGTCGACCTGTCCCAGCTTCAGGCGCTCGATGTAGTCGACCGCGCCGTGGACGCCTTCGAGATCTTCGCCCGCCGCGTGCAGCCAGCCGTCGGGCCCGAGGCCGAAGCCGACGAACACCGCGTCGTAGTCGCGTTCGAGGTCGGCGACGCTCAGATCGCGGCCCAACTCGACGCCCGTCCGAACCTCGATGCCCCCGATGGCCAGCAGCCACTCGACCTCGTCGGCGGCGCGGTCGGCCTTCATCTTGTAGGGCGCCACGCCGGTCGTGTTGAGGCCGCCGACGACCTCGCGCTTCTCGAAGAGGGTGCAGTGGTGGCCGCGGCGGCGCAGCAGATGCGCGCAGGCCAGGGAGGCCGGTCCCGCGCCCACGAGCGCCACGCGCTTGCCCGAGTCGGCGCCGGCCTGGAAGAACTGCCAGCCCTTCGCGTAGGCGCGATCGGTGCTGTAGCGCTGCAGCTTGCCGATCTGGATGGGCGGGATGCCGAGCTGGTTGTAGACGCAGTCCCCGACGCAGAGCGTCTCGACCGGGCACACACGCGCGCAGCTCATGCCGAGGATGTTGGCCTCGAAGATGGTGCGCGCCGAGCCCTTCAGGTTGCCGGTGGAGATCTTGCGGATGAACTCCGGGATGTCGATCCCGGTGGGGCACGCCGTGATGCACGGGGCGTCGCTGCAATAGAGGCAGCGGTTGGCCTCGGCCATGGCCTGCGCTTCGTTGTAGGCCGGCTTGAAGTCGCTGAACGCGTTCTCGCTGCGGGCTCGCGCGACGCTCGTTTGCGCGACGCTTGACATCGTGCGTCCCCCCCAAAAAAACAGACGGCGGATCGCCGGGCGACCCGAATCGCCACCCTAAGCCGTCCCGTGGTCCTGCGCAACGATGCGGGGCGGTCGGGTTCAGCCCGCGAGCAGCGCCAGGCCACCGAGGACGCCCGCGACGCCGGCCGCGCGCAGCGCCAGCGCGCCACCGAGGCGAGCGGCGAGGGACGCGAGGCCGAGGCCGGCGGCGTGCAACATCGCGGTCGAGAAGAGGAATCCGGCCACGTAGGTGGCGGCCGACGCGCCGCTGGCGAGCTCGGCGCCGTGGGCGTGGCCGTGGAGCAGCGCGAAGGCGCCCGTCAGCGCGACACCGGCGCCCAGGGAGACCCGGCGGCCCGCGGCGATCAACGCGGCCAGGACCAGGACCGACGCCAGGATGCCCGGCTCGACGGCCGGCAGGGGGAGGCCGAGCAGCGCGACGCCGGCGCCGGCGGCCATGAGGCCGAGGAAGGTCGCGGGGAGGGCCAAGCGCGCGCGCCCGCCCTGCTGCGCCGCCCAGACGCCCACGAGCAGCATCGCCAGCAGATGGTCCAGGCCGGACAAGGGGTGAGCCAGGCCCGAGCCGCCCAGGGGGTGCGCGGCGGCGGGCGCGGCGACCAGCAGGAACGCGGTGACGAACGGTGCGGCGGTGAGCGACGGGCGCATGGCGAATCCTCTTGGCTGGGCGGCCGGACCTTGAACGGTGAGTGCGCGGAGGTCAAGCGTGTGCGTGGGTGGCCTCCTCTGGTCGCCGCGGGCATCGCGTTCGCGGGTCCGGTGCTGCACGACCGCGTGGCCGGATCGGGACACTTGCCAGCCGGCTTGGCCTTAGCGAACCTCCTCGCAGCCTCCTCGCAGCCTCCTCGCGGCCTGCTTGCGGCCTGCTCGTGCGGGCGAACGGCGTTCAGGGGCCGAGGAAGTCCACCAGATACGGCAGGAGCTCTCATGTCGGGGACGTTGTCGGCCATCGGATCAGCGATGCATGTGCTTGGAATTGCACTTGTTTTCACCGGATCGACCTATCGCGTCGTGGGCATGTGGCGGCGCGACGTCGAGGCCACCCGGCACGGGGACAACACGAACGGCATCGGCGCGTTGCTGTTGATCGG
>CALBMW010000739.1 GCA_937896275.1 uncultured Myxococcales bacterium | reverse complement strand
ACGGCCGAGTCGCCGGTGTGCTCCAGGTCGTAGACCGCGGTCAACAGCGCGCGGCTCTCGGCGTCGAGGCGCTCGAGGGCCGCCCGCATCCGCCCCAGGTCGCGCGTGCGGCCCGTGGCCACCTCCGGATCGGCCGCCGCGGGCTCCTCGACCGCTGCCTGAACCAGGAACGCCGTGGCCAGGGCGGTGATGTCACCGACCACCGCCGCCGCGTCCGCCGCGCGGGCCTCCTCGGTGCATCCGGGCGGCGGATCGGGGGTGGGCTCGCCGATCACCTCGTGCGCGATCGACTGCCGGCGCAGATCCTCGTAGGCGCGTCGACTGAACACGCCGAGCGACCGGAGCCCGTCGTAGATCGCCCCGCGGACCCGGTAGCGCGCGTAGGTGTCGAACTGCACGCCACGGCAGGGGTCGAAGCGGGCGCGGGCCTCGAGGAGCCCCAGGTGCCCGTAGGCCAGCAGGTCGTCGAAGACGACCACGTCGCGGGGCAGCGCGCGGGTCACCAGGGCGGCTTCGATGCGCACGAGGCGCAGGAGGGAGTCGTCCAGCGCCGGAGCGGGAGCGTCGCCGCCAATCACGGGGTCAGCGCCCCCGCGTCAGGGGAAGATGCCACGCTCGAGGTAAACCGTCTGGATGCGGCTCAGGGCGTGGCAGTAGGCGGCCGTGCGGTTGTCCACGCTGTGCTCGATGGCCAGCCGGCGCATGGTGCGATAGGCGGCGATCATCATCCCGTGCAGGCGCTTGTCCACGTCGTCGAGCGACCAGGTCTCGGCGCGTCGGTTCTGCAGCCACTCGAAGTAGCTCACCGTGACGCCGCCCGCGTTGGCCAGGACGTCGGGCAGCACGTCGACGCCCTTGCTGCGCAGGATCTCCTCGCCGTCGATGTCCATCGGCCCGTTCGCGCCTTCGACCACGACCTTGCTCTTCATGAGGGGGGCGGTGTCGGCCGTGATCTGCATCTCGAGCGCTGCGGGGATGAAGATGTCGGCCTCGGCGGCGAAGAAGGCCTCGCGATCGATGGCGACGCCGTGGTCGTAGCCGGCCACGCCGCCGGTGCGGTTGACGTACTCCGCCAGCCGCTTGGGGTGCAGCCCCTCGGGGTTGGCCACCGCGCCCGTGTGGTCCTGCACCGCCACGACGCTGGCGCCGAGGCGTCCGAGGATACGGGCCGCGTGGCTGCCCACGTTGCCGAAGCCCTGAATCGCCACCGTCGCGCCGTCGAGCGAGAAGCCGCGGTCCTTGGCCCACTCTTGCAGCACGAACACCAGGCCCTGGCCGGTCGCCTTCTCGCGGCCGCGCGAGCCGCCCGAGGTCAGGGACTTGCCCGTCACCACGCCGCGCACCGCGTTCTTGAGCTCGCGCGACCCGGAGTTCATGTACGTGTCCATCATCCACACCATGGTCTGGGCGTTGGTGCCCATGTCCGGCGCGGGGATGTCGTAATCCGGCCCGATGTTGCTGCCGAGGCTGTGCGTGAAGCGGCGCGTGATGCGCTCGAGTTCGGCCCGACTGTGCTCGCGCGGGTCGAACTTGATGCCGCCCTTGGCGCCACCGAAGGGGACCTCGAGCAGCGCGCTCTTCCAGGTCATCCAGGACGCGAGGGCCTTGACCTCGTCGAGGTGAACTTCGGTGTGGAAGCGCACGCCGCCCTTGAAGGGCCCCATGATGTTGTTGTGTTGGATGCGGTAGCCCTTGAACAGCCGATAGCTCCCGTCATCCATGCGGACGGGGAAGTTCACGATCAGCTCGTTCTTGGGCTGGGACAGGATGGCGTGGACCGAGCTGTCGAGCCGCAGCACATGGGCTGCGCGGTCGAGCTGGGCCTGGGCCACTTCGAAGACACTGAGGGCGCTGGGGCCCTTCTTCGTACGCGCAGACATGCGTTCCGTACCCCTCGAGGTGAAGTCCACATGGAACCGGGGGCACGTTGCCACCCGCGGCTCGCAGTGGCAAGGATTGTGGGCGGGGACTATCCGGTGGCGGTTGTGGCAGAATGACCCCGCCGGTCGGCGCGCGAGGTGATCGATGAGCGAGATCGACGGACCCAAGGGCATCGGACCCGGGCGCCCCCTCCAGCCGACCGAGGCGCAGCCCACCGACGCCGCCGCGGACGCGGCCTGGGTGGGCGCCGCCGCGAC
>CALBMW010000738.1 GCA_937896275.1 uncultured Myxococcales bacterium | reverse complement strand
AGAAGACCGACGAGGTCGACGACCTGCTCGGGGCCCTCGGCAACAGCGGCGGCGGATCGCGCAAGTCCGCCGCGGCCGCCCCCGCGGCGGCGGCCCCCACCCCGGCCGCCGATCCGTCGCTGCCCGACAGCCTCTCGCGCCAGCAGATCCTGCGCGTGGTCAAGACCAACGCCCGCTCGATTCGGTCATGCAAGGACGGTGACGCCCGCGGCACCGTGATCGTGGCCATGGTCATCGAAGGCAGCGGCAGGGTGACCACGGCCGAGGTCACGACGCCGGCCGTCAAGGGCACGCCCGTCGGCGCCTGCGTCAGCGCCAAGGTGCGCGCCTTCCGCTTCCCCCAGTTTCGTGGCGACGCCATGCGCATCAACATGCCCTTTGCGCTCTGAACCCGAGGACACGATGGACCCCACGGAATGCACGCTGCGCGATCGGACGCCGATCACCTTGCGCCAGGCCGCCGCGAGTGACGGCCCCGGCGTGTGGCTCCTGACGCGCGATCAGTGCGAGGACGGCCGCGGCCAGGTGATCGAGGTCGACGAGATCGGTACGGTCGAGGCCACCACCGCCAAGATCGCCGACTTCCCCGGCCTGTGGCTGCTGGCCGTGGGGGGGGACGGCGCGATCCTGGGTAGCCTCGAGATCCGACGCCTGCGCCCGCGCCGGGTGGCGCACAACGGGCTGCTGTCGCTCGGGATTCATCCGGCCGCCCAGGGACTTGGCCTGGGCCGCGCGATGACCGAGCGCGCCCTGGCCTGGGCCGACGCCGCGGGCCTCGCCGCCATCGAACTGTTCATGCGCGCCGACAACGAGCGTGCGCGCGCCCTCTATCGCAGCGTGGGGTTCGAGGTGATGTGGATCAGGGAGCGCTTCATCCGCCTGCCCGACGGCGCCGCGGTGGACGACGTCGTGATGCGGCGCGAGGCCCCCGGCTGAGGTGTGGAGAGAGGCAAGACTCGTCGGTCAGCTACTTGGGCTGGTCGCCGCGCTTCTTGTCACCCTTCTTGTCATCCTTCTTGTCGCCCTTCTCCGGCGCCTTCATGTGCTCTTTCTGGATGGCGGCCACCCGGAGCAGAGCGCGCTGGGCCAGCTCGGCCTGATCGGGCCTCTTCTGTGCCAGCTCGGCGCACTTGCCGTAGGCGCCGACGGCCAACTCCATCTGCCCCATGTTGTCGGCCGCGGTGCCGATGCCGCAGTGGGGCTCCGGGTCGTCGGGCAACAACAGGCGCAGCTGCCCGAAGAGTTCGCCCGCCCGCTCCCAGGCCTGCATGCCCTGGTGCAGGCGCGCCAGCTTGCGGAGCGACTCGACGTCCCGCGCCCGCTCCCACGAGGCCTCGAAGGCCTTCACGGCTGCCTCGACGCGGTTGGTCTTGAGGTAGGTGTCCCCCAGCAGCGCGTAGGCCACGGTCTGGGCCGGGTCGAGGGCGATGGCCCGCTCGAGCGCCTTCTGCGCCTCTTCCCACTTCTGGCGCTCCACCTGCGCGCGTCCCAGCGCCGTGTAGAGTTGGGGGTTGTGGACGCTCCGTGACGCGCTCTCCAGCAGCTTCGCCGCGTCGTCCCACTTCTCCTGCTGCACCCGTACCTGGCCCAGCGCGAACTCGGCCAGCGGCTGTTGAGGATCGAGCTCGAGCGAACGGTCGAGCGCAGCGGCGGCGGCGTCGTACTCGCCGGCCTTGAGCAGCGCGTCGCCCAGCAGCAGGTGCGCCAGCGGCTGATCGGCGTCGGCCTCGATCGCCTTGCGGAACTGCGCGCGGGCGTCGTCGCTCTTGCCGCGGAACTGCAGCACCCGGCCATAGGCGAGGGTGGTGCGCGCGTCGACCTCGCCCTCGAGCATCGCGTCGGCCAACTCGGTCTGAAGCTGGAGCACGTTGTTCGCGGTGATGCCCTGACCGTCCGCGAGCACCTGCTCCACGTGCGCGCCGAGCAGCCCCTTGCGGGAGGCCGCGTCGAAGGGCGCGTAGCCCAGGGCCTGCGCGTAGGCCGCCGCGGCGAGCGCCGGATCCTTGGCCTCGAGCGCGGCCTGGCCCAGCACCGCGTGGTGGGCTGCCCGCGCCTCGTAGCGCTTGCGGGCGTCCATCTCGGCGCACTGGTTCATCGTGAGCGGGATCGCCGCGACGCCCAGGAGGGCGAAGGCGACGAGCTGCAGGCCTTGGGTGAACTCTTTCATGTCCGGCTTTATGGCCCACCTGCGAACCGAACGCAACGCAGCGCGGCGCGGTGCTTGCGCGCGCGAGCCGGGTCGGGTAGGGGACAGCCCTCGACCGAACGCGAGCGCGGTGGAGGCCGGGCCGCCGGACGGCCTTGGTCTCTCGCGCTCAAGGCGAGCTCCACCCCGCGCGCGGAGGTGCCCTTTGTACGCCCTGTTCGCGCTGGTCGTGGCGCTGTCCGCGGCGCCGGGACCAGGCGATCCGCTCCCCCTGACGCTTGGCGAGGCCGTCGAGCTGGGCCTGCTGCGTGATCGCGCGCTGCGCGCCGCCCGGCTGGGCGTGGACGCCGCCAAGGCCCAGGTCGACGAGGTGTGGGGCCGGGTCTACCCGAGCGTCGACTTGTCGCTGGGCTACACGCGGCACTTCGAGACCGCCAACCCCTTCGCCGGATCGGACGCGGGCAGCCTGTTCGACGCCTTCGGGCCCATTCAGTGGCTGGCCTACAACGAGCTCGCGCGCACCGACGCGGACGCCGGCACCGCGCCCATCACCCTGCAGGACTTCCTCGAGCGCCAGGCGGCCGGCCGAGACGCGGCGGGCGGTGACGGCGGCACCAGCAGCAACCCCTTCTTCGTGCCCAACGTCTTCAGCGCGAGCGTCAGCGTGACGCAGGTGCTCTACAACGGCGGGGTCTTCGAGGCCCTGAAGGTCGTGGACGCCCTCGAGGCGCAGAGCCGCGCGGCGGTGCGTGTCCGCGCCCACGCGGTGGTCGCCGAGGTCAGCGGCGTCTATTACGGCGCCCTGCTCGCCACGGCGCGCGTCGAGGTCCTGATCCACAGCGTCGAGCGCGCTCGTCAGACCGTGGCCGAGGTCACGGGGCGCGTCGAGCAGGGGGTCGCGCCGCGCTTCCAGCAGCTGTCGGCCGAGGTCGAGCTGTCCAACCTCGAGACCACCCTGTTGCAGGCTCGCAACGGCGCGGCGCGCGTCGAGGATGCCTTGCGGATCGCCCTCGCGCTGCCCGCGGACCGCCCACTGGCGCTGCGCGACACGCTCGACGTGCTCCCCGAGGCCCAGCCCTCGGTCGACCTTGACGCGGCCACCGACGCGGCGCTGGCCGAGCGGCCGGATCTGCAGCAACTCCGCGAATCCATTCGGCTCCTCGAGGTCGACCGGGAGTCGACGCGCGCCCGCTTCCTGCCCGTCGTGAACGCCTTCCTGCGCGGCGGCTACACCGGCAACGTGCCCGACGACCGGACCTCGCTGGTGTCGGCGCCGGACGACCCCTTTGCCTTTCGCCAGCACGAGGAGTCCTTCTTCAGCGACGCCTACTGGCTGCCCAACCTCAGCGCGGGCCTGATCCTGACCTGGAACCTGTTCGACGGCTTCGCGACGGGCGCGAACGTGCGCCGCACCTCGGCCACCGTGGCGCAGGCTCAGGTGCGTCTCGAGGAGGCCGCCGACCGGGTGCGGGTGCAGGTGCGGTCGGCGCACCGAGACCTCGAGGCCGCGCGGAAGCAGCTCGCCAGCCAGCGCCGCAACATCGAGCGCGCCGAGTTGAACTACGAGCACGCGCGGGTGCGGGTGCAGGAGGGCGTCTCGACGCCGCTCGAGCTGCGCGAGGCCTCGAACCAGCTCGACCAGACGCGCTTCAACCAGCTCCAGGCCGTCCACGACCTGAGGGTGGCGCGCGTCAGCTTCCAGGTCGCCGTCGGGCGGCCGCCGGGGGCCGATCCGGCCTCTGGACGTCCAGAATGAGGAGGCGGTCGATGATCCCGAGCCTGTCGCCGCGCGCGCTGTCGATTCTGCTCGGCCTCGCCGCCCTGACGCCGGCCTGCGCGCCGAGCGGGGACGGCGCCGAGGCCCCGGCGGCGGCCCCGGTCGATGCCGCCGTCAAGCCGCAGCGTAGGGTGTCCACCCTGGTCGTGCGGCCGCGAAGTTTCGCCGAGCGCATCGAGGTCGCCGCCGTCATCGAGGCGCCCCGAGACGCCACGTTGTCGGCGCGCGCCAGCGGCACCGTGCGCACGCTGGTCGCCCTCGGCGCGACGGTGGAGGCGGGGGCGGTGGTCGCCCGGCTGGACGACGGGCTTCAGCGCGCGGTGGCCGGCCAGGCGCGGGCCCAGATCGAGTCCGCCCAGGCCGCGCTGGCCCTGGCCCGCGACAATCAGCGGCGGCAGAAGCCGCTCTTCGACCGGCAGATCATCAGCGCGCTCGAGTTCCAGGGCATCGAGTCCCAGCTCGCCCAGGCGGAGGCCGCGCTGGCCCAGGTGCGGGCCGCGCGTGACAGCGCCGAGGAGCAGATCGCGGTGACGCGCGTGGTGACGCCCTTCGGGGGCACTGTCGAGGAGCGCTTCGTCGAGGCGGGCGAGCAGGTCAGCCCCGGCCAGCGCGTCCTGCGCGTTGTGGACACCGCGGTGGTCAAGGTCACCGCCGGCGTCCCCGAGCGCTATTCGGTCGACATCGTCCCCGGCGCGGCGGTCGAGGTTCGCTTCTCGGCCTACGGCATCGGTCCACGCCAGGGCGAGGTCGCGTTCGTGGGGCGAACCATCGATCCGCAGAACCGTACGTTCCCGGTCGAGGTGAGGCTGGACAACGCCGAGGGGGCCTTCAAGCCCCAGATGGTGGCGCGCCTGGTGCTCACGCGGGCCACGCTGGCCGACGCGCTGGTGCTGCCGCAGAGCGCGCTCGTGCTCCACGAGAGCGGCCAGAGTGTGTTCGTGGTCGATCGCGGGGTCGCGGGGCGGCCCTCGGTGTCGCGGCGCGTCGAGGCCGAGATCGGCGCGCGGTCCGCGGGCGAGGTGGTCATCACGGCGGGGCTGAAGCCGGGCGACGAGGTCGTGGTGCTCGGCCAGGCGAGCCTCGCGGGGGGCGATCCGGTCGAGGTCGTCAGCGGCGACGGCGGATGAAGATCACCGAGACCGCCATCAAGCTGAAGACCGCGGTGATGGTGCTGACCGCGGCGCTCACCGTGGGCGGCGTGTTCGCCTATGTGCAGCTACCCAAGGAGAGCAACCCGTCGATCGAGATCCCAAACATCGTCGTGACCACGTTCTACCCAGGCGCGAGCCCCGACGACGTCGAGAGCCTGATCACCCAGCAGATCGAGCAGGAGATCGCCAGCGTCAGCGGCATCGACGAGATCCGATCGACCTCGACCGAGGGCGTCTCGACCATCGTGATCGAGTTCACGCCCGACAAGCCGCTGACCGAGGCGCTCCAGCAGGTCCGCGACAAGGTGGGGATCGCGAAGGTCGATCTGCCCGTCGACGCTGAGGAGCCGCTGATCAACGAGATCGATCTGTCCGAGTTCCCCATCATGGTTGTGAACCTGGCGGCGTCGTACCCGTTGGCGCGCCTCAAGGCGGTGGCCGAGGATCTGAAGGACCAGATCGAGTCGATCCCGGCCATCCTCGAGGTGGATGTGATCGGTGCGCTGGAGGAAGAGGTTCAGATCGACGTCGATCTGAACCGGCTGCAGGGTTACAACCTAAGCTTCAAGGACATCGTCGAGACCATCCAGCGCGAGAACGTCAACCTGCCCGGCGGCAGCATCGACGTGGATCGCCTGAACTACCTCGTGCGCGTCAACGGCGAGTTCGCGAGCCCCGCCGCCATCGACGATCTGGTGATCAAGGCCCCCGATCGCGCGCCCATCTATATCCGCGACGTGGCCCGCGTGCACCGTGGCTACAAGGACCGCGCGAGCTACTCGCGCCTGCGCGTGCTGCAACGGGACGACGACGGCGCGCTGCACACGGTCGAGGACGGCGGCTACGAGAAGGTCATCTCGCTGAGCGTCAAGAAGAGGGCGGGCGAGAACATCATCGAGGCGTCGGACGCGGTCGAGAAGCTCATCGCCGCGGCGAACCTGCCCATCGGGACCGAGGTCCTGGTGACGGGTGATCAGTCCAAGGAGGTGCGCAACCTCGTCAAGGACCTCGAGAACAACATCATCAGCGGGCTGATCTTCGTCGTCGCCATCCTGCTGTTCTTCCTGGGCGTTCGGAACTCGATCCTGGTGGGCATCGCCATCCCATTGTCCATGTTCACCACGTTCCTGGTGATGATGGTGATGGGCGAGACCCTCAACTTCATCATCCTCTTCAGCCTGATCATCGCGCTGGGCATGCTGGTCGACAACGCGATCGTCATCGTCGAGAACATCTACCGCTTCCTCGAAGAGGGCCACGACCACTTCGCCGCGGCGAGCAAGGGCACCGCCGAGGTGGGCATCGCGGTGGTGGCCTCGACCGCGACGACGCTGGCCGCCTTCGGGCCGATGCTGTTCTGGCCTGGCATCATCGGCGAGTTCATGAGCTACATGCCGCTCACGCTGATCATCACGTTGAGCTGCTCGCTCTTCGTCGCGGTGGTGATCAACCCCGTCGTCACCGGCTACTTCGCCCGCGTGCCGGGTGACAAGCGGCGCGCGGTCAGCCGGTGGCCGCATCGCCTGGCGGGCCTGATGGTGGCGGGGACCGGCGCGGCGATCGGCTTGGCCAACCCGATCACGCTGGCTGTGCTGGCCGGGGGCGTCGTCCTCGCCCTGCTCGCCCATCTGCTCTTCATGCGGCGGGTCGGCGAGTTCTTCGCCCACCGCGCCCTGCCCGCCTCGGTGGCCCTATACCGGCGCTTCCTCGAGGCCATGCTGCGCCGCGAGGACGACGCGCGCGCGCGGGTGCTGCGCAACGCCCTCTCGCTGTCGACCTTCACCCTCGGCGTGGCCCTGCTCATCGTCGCCGGGCTGGTCTTCGTGGTGCTGGGCAAGAACGCGGCGCTCGTCTTCGGCGTCCCCGGCGCCGTGGCGTTGGGGCTGGGGCTCCTCGGCATCGTGGTCCACTCGATCGAGGTCGTGTTCCTGGGGGGGTGGAAGAGCGTCGAGTTCGGCCTGGCCTTCGGCGCCGTGATGGCCTCGGTGCTCGGCATCATGTACCTGAGCCCCCGCCCGCTCGACCTGCAGACGATCGGTGAGCTGCTGGTGCTGCCGGCGTTGATTGTGGCGATCGGCCTGCTGGGATGGCCCTTCAGCCGGTTCGTCAAGCACTTCATCCTCACCGACAACCGCGCGCGTTTGCTGAACGTGACGCTGGGCGGGCTGTTCGCGATCTGCGGCATGTTCTTCCTGGCCCCGACCGGCGTGGCGTTCTTCCCCGAGACCGACCCGAACCAGATCCAGGTCGTCGTGGACGCGCCGTTGGGCACCAACCTGCAGGCCACCAACCTGCTGGGCAGCGAGGTCGCCAGGCGCATCGACGCGCTGCTCGCCCGGGACGCGCCGAGCCGCGCCAACACCAAGAACGTGCTGGTCAGCGTGGGCGTCGGCGGGGACACGATGTTCGGCGGCGGCTCGAGCCGCGCCGAGACCGCGACGCTGTCGCTCAACCTGGTGGACTTCGAGGCGCGCGCCGAGGGCAGCCGCGCCACGATGGAGCGCTTCCGTCAGCAGATGGCGGGGCTGGCCGGGGCCGAGATCGAGTTCAAGCGCGATCAGGCCGGACCGCCCACGGGGCCGCCGGTCAACATCGAGATCTCGGGGCCCGAGTTCCGCACCATCGTCGACCTCACGGGCAGGGTGAAGGCCGCCCTGAGCGCGGGCGCGGAGGCCGGTCGCCTCGACGGCCTGGTGGATCTGCGCGACACGCTCAAGGCCGGGCGCCCCGAGCTCAAGGTGCGCATCGACCGCGACCGCGCCGCCCAGTTCGGCCTCGACACGCGCCTCATCGCCTCGACGGTGCGCTCGGCCATCAACGGGACGACCGCCGGCACCTGGCGCGACGGGGAGGACGAGTACGACATCACGGTCCGCTTGCAGGGCGCTGACCGGGCCAGCCTCGACGCCGTCGAGCGCCTGACCGTGATGCACGAGGACACCGCCATCCCGCTGGTGGCCGTGGCTGACTTCGACCTGGGCAGCGGTCTGTCGTCGATCACGCGCCTCGATCAGCAGCGCGTGGTGACCGTGATGGGGAACGCCGCGTCGGGCGTCAACGCGCAGGCCCTGCTCGAGGCCGCGCAGAAAGAGCTGGCGCCGCTTCAGGCCGCGTTGCCCCCGGGCTACTCGCTCAAGTACACCGGGCAAAGCGAGGATCAGGCCAAGAGCTTCGGCTTCCTGACGACCGCGCTGGGCATCGGCGTGTCGCTGATCCTCATCATCCTGATCGGGCAGTTCAACTCGGTGGTGCTGCCCGGGATCATCATGATCGCGGTGGCCCTCAGCATGATCGGCGTGCTGCTGGGGCTCATCGTCACGCGCACGCCCTTCAGCCTGTTCACCTTCATCGGGGTGATCTCGCTGGCGGGCATCGTGGTCAACAACAACATCGTGCTCATCGACTACACGCTGCAGCTGCGCGGCCGCGGCCTCGACAAGCGCGCGGCCATCATCGAGGCGGGGGCCACGCGCCTGCGCCCGGTGCTGTTGACCGCGCTGACGACCGTGCTGGGGCTGATCCCGCTGACCTTCGGCGTCAACATCGACTTCGTGGGGCTGTTGACGACGGGCGATCCCGACTTCCGCATCGGCTCGGCCAACACCCAGTTCTGGGGGCCGATGGGCACGACCATCATCAGCGGGCTCACCTTCGCGACCTTCCTGACGCTGGTCATCGTGCCGGTGATGTACTCGGCCTTCGACTCGATGGTGGTGCGGACGCGGGCCCTCTTCGTGCAGCGCGATCCGGGCGAGGCCGTGGGGGATCCGGGCGAGGCCGTGGGGGATCCGGGCGAGGCGGCGCCGTCGCCGGCTGGCGCGCCCGACTGACCGCGCCCGACTGACCGCGCCGGACTGACCGCGCCGGACGGACGGCGGTCAGCGCGCCAGGCTGAGCGCCGGATGGCCGGGCGTGCCCCGGAGCGTCAGGTAGAGGTCGGTGGCGGTGCCGGCGGCGACCCCGTGAACGCCCTTCACCTCAACCGGCTCGGGCACGCCGTGGAAGCGGACCCGCACGGCCGTCACGCTGCCGTCGGGCAGCACCACGTCACCGATCTCGAGGGGCCCGCCGGCCAAGGCGGCCGGGTCGAAGGTCAGCCCCTCCGCGACGATCACTTGCCAGGTGGCGGCGTCCGCGTCGGCGGGCTGCCAGAGGACGGCGACCTCGTCCAGCGTGAGGGGTGGCCCCGCCGCGTTGGGCGGGGCGTCGAGGCTGAGGGTCAGCGATCCGGTGGCGATCTCGTCGCCCTCGCTCCCGCAGCCCGCGATGAGCAGGGCGGCGAGGCCGATGAGCGTGACGGCAGCGATGGGGAGCAGCGGGCGGGGCGACCGGACGCGCATGGTGACCTCCTGGGTTTCGCGGGGCGGCTCTCAGACCACGACGGGGGTCAATCAGTCACGGGGCCGACAAAATTTCCGCCGGCCCGCTCCAAGCCCGTCGCGGTCGCGGTCGCGGTCTCGGTCGCGGTCGGGGACGCAAGACGGTCGCGCGTTGCGGCGGGCGCGGAGGCGGGTTAAGACACGCCGTCGGCGCGGAGCCGGCGGGAGGACCGCATGAACGGGCAAGCGCTGAGGCCCTGGGGGCGGGCCGTGAAGTACGGCGCGCTCTATCGACTGGCGAGACTGCAGGCGGCACTGCCAGCGCCGACGCTCCGCTCGCCGCCGACCACGCCGCCCGTGTTCGTGATCGGCTGCGGGCGATCGGGCACGACCGTCCTCGGTGACCTGCTCGCCCGGCACCCCGACGTGCGGTACCTGTTCGAGCCCTACCACGCGTGGGCGGCCATCGATCCGCGCACCGACAGCACGCAGCTCTACACCCACGGCGAGGCCCGCACGCTGATGGGCGCGGCGGACCTGCGGCCGGAGGCGCGGCGGCGCTTCCACCGGCTGTTCCTGGCCCCCTGGGCGCGCGACCGGCGGGCGGCCCTCGTCGAGAAGACGCCCCTGAACGCCTTTCGGATTGGGTACTTGGACGCCTTGTGCCCCGGCGCGCGCTTCCTGCACATCGCCCGCGACGGCGTGGACGTCGCGCGGTCGATCCACCGCCTCGCGACGAAGAACACCTACCAGATCGCGGCCCGCCCCGACTTCAACCAGTGGTGGGGCACCCGCAGCGCCAAGTGGGGCTTCCTGGCGCGGGACGGCGCGCTGGCCGGCTACTTCGGCGACGAGGTGCCGCTGCTGCGGGACGACATGGCGCGCGGTGCCTACGAGTGGCTGGTAAGCCTGGGTGAGATCGAGCGTTGGAGCGAGCACCTCGGCCCGCGGCTGCACGCGCTCGCCTTGCCCGCCCTCATCGCGGATCCGCAGGCCACCCTGCGCGGGGTCGCTGCTTTTGTGGGCATCGGCGCGCCCGCAGGGTGGCTGGCGGCGGCAGAGGAGACGATGCGCGAGGCGCCGGGCTCGAAGGGTCCGGATCTACGGCTGCCCCCGGCCATGTGCGCCGCCTTCAACGCGCGGCAGGCCGCCCACGGCTTCGCGGGCCGTGCCTTGCCTGCTCCTGCGTAGGACCTTCGCGGGCCCGCTATCGAATCCGCCTCCTCGGGGGCGGCGGCTGCTTCCAGTCGCAGTCGTCGCGAGACTGGCACAGATCGATGGACACTTCGTTGCCGCCGGTGGCCATGTAGCGGCCGAGCATGTTGAACATGAAGAAGCCGATGTCGAAGGTCTGCAGCGTGTCGCAGCCGCAGTCCTGGCCCTCGGGGCAGGCGCCGGCGCACTGGCCGCGCACGCGGTCGGTCATCTCGCCCGGGAAGTCGAAGCCGTGCTCGCCGGTGGGGTTGCCCATCGGGAAGAGGGCGCCGGACACGCCGCCGAACTGATCCTTGCGGTCGAGGCCGATGCGCAGGGGCGGATCGAGGCGTGGCGTGGTGAAGGTGTCGGTGCCCTGCCCGAAGTTGTCGACGTCCTCGTGCACGGCGCGCCCGTCGGCGTCGTGGAAGCGGCCGATGGTGTCCACCGCCTCGGCCACCCAGGCCTTCAGCAGCACCGCGTTGTCGGGCATGCCATAGCGCGGGTCGGCCTCGGTGTAGCTGATGATGCCCGCGCTGCGCCCGACGGCGATGCCCGACGAGGCGGGCACGTTCATGTCACCCGTGGTGGTCACGATCAGCGCGTGGGCGCCGGTCGTCTTCTCGGTGCTCATGAACGCCAGGGGCTCGCGGCCCAGGTGGCGCGCGAAGATCGCCGGATCGCCCGGGTCCATCACCATCTGGCCCAGCGCCAGGAAGCGCCGCAGCCCGGGGGTCGCGCGCGCCTCGCCGAAGCCCTCGGCCAGCGCAACGAGCGGCGTCTCCGCCTCGATGGCGTGCCCCTGGAACTCGTAGGCGAACTCC
>CALBMW010000737.1 GCA_937896275.1 uncultured Myxococcales bacterium | reverse complement strand
GCGGTGGCCGGGCACGCCGGCGGCCCGATCCGCGAGATCCTCGGGCGCGCACAGGAAGAAGGCTGGATCGCCGATGCCCTCACGGTCGATACACACCGACGCCCCGGGGCAATCGGACCCGTAGGCGCACGACGTCGTGCAGGCGCCGTCGAGCTGCGCGGGATCGATGAAGCAGATCGGGGCCGCCACCGGATCGCAGCCAAACTCGACGTCGTCGGCGCACGCGTCGCCGAAGCCCAGGTAGTAGGCACCGCAGATGCCACCGAGGCAGCGCTCCCCGAAGCGGCACTCGTCGTCGGCGGCGCAGGGGCGCTCTGCCAACTCGCACTCACCGTCGAAGCACAGCTCGTCGGCGTCGCAGTCCGCCTGCACGCCGCAGGGTCGCGCCCGGTCGGCGCAGCGCCCGGCCACGCACCGCAGCGCCACCGGATCGCCGCAGTCCACCGCCTCGTTGCACTGCCGGGCGCCCTCGACGCAGCGCCCCTCGATGCAGCGGTTGCCCCCGCCGCAATCGCCGTCGCCGTCGCACACGTTGACCGGGTGGCACTGCTCGTCGCGCGGGTCGCACGCGTAGCCACCAGGGCAGCCGCGTGCGCAGGAGGTCGAGCAGACCGCCCCGAAGAAGCGGTCCACGATGCAGCGGTCGAAGCGCGAGGGATCACACTGCGACGGCGTCCGGCAGCCGCCCTCCGGATCGGGCGGTCCGATGGGGACCCCGCCGCCGCCACAGATGCCGTTGCCCGCACAGAATCCCGCGCCGACGCTGGCGCCCGCCTGCAACGCGACCCGGCAGCACTCGCCGTCGAGGCAGTCGACGTCGAAGTTGCACCGTGAACCACAGATGCCCGCCGCCGGGTTCTCGAAGCTCTCGCGATCCCCGCGCCCCACGCCGCCGGGGAAGCCGAACACGCAGTCCTGCGTGTCGGGATCCTCGCAGTCGCCGGACCGGTCGCAGAGCCCGCCGCGGGGCACGTCGCCGGGGCCCCGGCGCTGGCAGAGGTTCATGTGGCAGAACTGATCGGCCGAGCACTCGTCGTCGCCCACGCACACGCGGTTGCGCGGGCAGGCGCCCTCGACCGCGGTGCAGTAATAGCCCGACGGATCGCCCAGCCCCGCAAGATCGGCGCAGCAGAAGGTCGCCGGGCACTCGCGGTCGAAGGAGCAGCCGTAGGTGCAGCGGTCGACGCCGTCGCCCTGCCCGACGCAGATGGGGGCGCCCTCGCCACACTGCGACTGGAAGAGCTCGCACTCCTCGCCGAGGCGAAGCGTCTCGCCCTTGCAGTTGCCATCCACGCACTGCTCGCCAATGGGGCAGTCGAGGTCGACCTGGCAGCTGAAGGATCGCGGCACGCACGCGCCCGCGTCGCAGTACTGCACGGCCGGGCAGTCCGCGTCGAGCGCGCAGCGGGGCGGGCACAGCGCCTCGGGCTTGCAGATCGCCGCCTCGGGTCGACCGCCGGCGTTCGCGTCGCAGCAGAAGCCCTCGGGGCACTCGTCGCCGCTCGCGCAGCCGGTGGTGCAGAAACGATCGCCGGTGTTGGCCTCGCGGCCGCACACCGGGGCGTCGGCGGGGCAATCGGCGTCGCGCTGGCAGGCGTCGCCGAGGCCACGATCCTGATCGGCGCAGAAGCCGGCCGGCAGGCAGCGCCCGCCGTCGGCGGTCTCGGCGCAACACTGGCCCTCACCGCACGCGGCCGCGTCGTCGCAAGCGCGCGAGCACACCGCGCTCACGCCGGGGAGCACCTCGTTCTCGCCGACGAAGACGCACTCGGGCGCGACCTCGGGATCGCAGTCGAGCGCCGCGCCGCGCGCGCAGGCCTCGCCCAGGCGACCGAGGCGCTCGGCGGGCACGCCCACGTCGGGTCCCAGATCCGGTCCCGGTGGAGGGAGCTCCATGTCATCGACCACGGTCGAGTCCGACGTCGCGTCGGAGGCTGACGCGTCCGCCGAGGCGTCGGTGGACACGTCCGCCTCGGTGCCTCGGTCGATCACCGGCCGGAAGGCGTCCGGCTCGGGACCCGGCCCGCTGTCGCCTCCGCTCGTGGCGTCGGGGTACGCGTCCAGCGTGGACGGCGTGCTCGTGGCGGCCTCGTCGCAGGCACCCAGCGCCAGCGCCAGGCCGCACAGCCCCATCAGACGGCGCAGGCTCATCGTCACTCCTCGCAGTAGGCCGGGACGGCGTAGTTGTCGTCGAACGCCGCCCGGTACATCAACACGATCACGCACTCGGTGTCGCGCGCCAGGAACAGCTGGATGAAGCGATCGATCTGTCGATCCGCCACCAGCGCCTGACCCTCGTCGACCTTGGCCTCGGCCCGCGGCACCAGCGTGTTGGCTTCGGGCACCATGCCGTTGATCAGGACGAAGGCGGCACGCTGGAAGGCCTTGTCGGCCAGGAACATCACGGACTGGATCAGGCCCCAGCCCCAGTTGCGAATCCACACGTCGTCCTGCCCGGCGCTCTGCATGGCGCGGGCGGCCCGCTGCAGTTGCAGCAGCGTGGCCAGGTAGTCGTCGGCCGGCACCGCGGCGAGCGCGACGAGGAGCTCCTCGTCGGTCGCGGCGTCGCCGACGATCGCCGCGAAGCCCTCGACGTCGCGCGCCACCTCGGCCAAGTCCGCCGCCAACCCGCCCAGCACGTCCGCGCCCGGCCGCCCAGGCACCGCGAGGTAGGCCTGCACCTGATCGCGCACCCGGCCGATGGTCTGGGACGACTGCGCGAAGCTGTCCGCCCTGAAAGGACGCAGCGCGTTGCCGAAGAGGAAGTAGGCGTCCACGAGGCTGGCGAGGGCCTGATCCAGGTTGCCCTGGTCGAGCTGAAGCTGAGCGTCGGGCAAGAACACCTCCAACGCGCGGTCGTAGTCGCCCTGGTCGCCGACGTCGGGATCGAGCCCGACCTCACCGTAGCCGGCCACCGCCCAGTAGATGGCGCGGCCCACCAGCGACTCCACCGCGGCGGCGTCGACGCCGAAGCGACCTGCCCGACGCAGCGCGGGCGCCACCCGCTGCAGCTTGCGCAGCACGCCGCCCGTGAGATCGAGGGGCGCCGCCACGCCGGCCGGCTGGCCGACAGCGAGGGCCGCGGCCTCCTCCAGGTAGCCCGCGGCCTCGTTCAGGGCGTCCTGCCCCTCGTTGGCCACGCCCGCGGCGGCCGCCAGATCGTCGACCTGATCACGCGCCTCGAGCAGGGCCGCCTGCAGCGTAAAGACGCGGAAGTACCGGCGAATCACCGTGACGTTGCCGGCGACGTCCGCCGCCTCGATCGAGACGACGTGGGTGCCGGCGCCGGCCCGCGCGGCGATGAGATCGCCGTCGACGGTGCACAGCAGCGCGTCGGTGCAGCGCACCCCGCGCAGCGCGTTCGGCCCGACGGCCAGGGGGGCGCCCGCCGGAACAGGGGCCTGCTCGACGAGCACCATGGCGTCGTCCCCGTCGGGATCGAGCACCACCCGCAGGCTGGCGAGGCCGCTGACGCCGTTGGCGGGCGCGTCGGAGGCGTCCACCGCCAGCCGGATGCGCTCGCGCGTGAACACGATCGACCAGGTGGCCGGGTCATCCGGATCGGCCTCGGCCGGCAGCGAGGTCGCCAGCCGCAGGCGCGGCGGATCGGGATCGACGCCGAAGGTGCGCAACACGCGCTGGGCCGTGTTGCCATCGTCGTCGAGCGCCCGGAGCTGCACGTCGTACACGCCGCCGGTGAGGTAGGTCACCCGCACACCGTCGAGCGTGGGCTCCTCGGCGTCGGGGGCCGGGTTGATGTCGAGGGCGGGCTGCTCGTCGCCCACGTCGAAGAGGCTGACGGCGAAGGTCGCGCGCTGCAGCCAGCCCGTCGGGGCGTTGGTCACGTCGATGCGCGGCGGCGTCCCGTCGACCACCAGCACCGCGATGCGGGCCGTGCTCTGGTTGCCCGAGGCGTCGGTCGCCGTGAAGGTGACCTGGGTCCGACCCCGCGGCAGCGAGCCGGGCGCGCTGTGGGTCACCCGAGGGTTGGGATCGCCGTTGTCGGTCACCACCGGCAGGGGCAGGTCGATGCCGAGCGCCCCGCGGGCGTTGGTGGCCTCGACCACGATCTCCTGGCGATCGAACACGATGACCGGCGGCGTGGTGTCGACGACGGTGACCAGCGTGTCCGTCGTGGCGCGGTTGCCGCTGTCGTCGGTCGCCGTCCACGTCACCATCAGCTCGCCCACCGCGAAGCCGCGGGGCCCGCTGCGGGTGAGGCTCGGCCGGGCGTCGCAGATGTCCTCGGCGCTGGCCGTCCGCTCGTCGATGAGCGTGCCGGCCGGGCTCGTCGCCTCGACGTCGATGCGCGCCGGCGCGTGCACGGTGGGGGGCGTCGTGTCGACGACGGTGACCACCTGGTTGGCGAAGGCCGCGTTGCCGTTGAAGTCCACCGCGCGCCACGTCACGACCGAGCGGCCGAGGGGGAAGGTCTCGGGCGCGTCGCTCGTGACGCGCGGGGCCGGATCCACGTTGTCGGTGACCCGCGGCGCTTCGAGGCGCAGCGGGGCACCATCGGCGTTGGTCTGCTCGACCATCACCGGCGGGCCGGGCTCGATGCGCGGCGGGCTGAAGTCTCGAATCGGGATGACCACGAAGGGCCGGGTGGCCGTGAGCGCGCCCGCCGTCACGCGCAGCAGGTAGTCGCCCCGCCGGTTGGGCGCCGTGTAATCCGCGCTGGCCGCGCCGTCGACCGTGTTCGCCGCGGCCGCCGAGAGCGAGCCCCCGTCCACCTCGAGGGTGACGTTGACCACCTCGTCGCCGCGCAGCGGCTGACCCGACGCGTAGCGCACCACCCCGCGCGCCACGCCTCGGCCCGTGGTGAGCTGGAAGACGTTGATCTCTTCACCGCACTCCTCGGTGCACTCCATCTCGGCGGTGATGCTGCAGGGCGCCGCGCGCAGCACCATCAGGTCGGTGCCGATGCCCTCGGCCTCGACCTGCGCGCCCTGCCCCGCGCACGAGCGGAAGGGCAGCAGCGCGTCGATCGCCCCGAAGCTCGGCGCGACCGCGTCGGACACCCGGAAGACCGATCGGGTGCCGTCCACGCCCAACGTGTAACGACCCGGCAGCAGCTTCGCCGCGTTCACCCGGCCGCCTTCCATGGCGAAGTGCGTGGGCTGCCCCTTGGCCGCGCCGATGGTCGCCTGCCCGGGGAGGGGGAGCAGATCGAAGCGCACCGCCCGGCCGCGCGCGACCAGCGCGTTGGGGCCACCGGCCAACGCCGCGGCCGACCGCGACACCACCGCGCCGTCGCGCTGGACCACGAAGCCGTGGCGCTCGCCGTGCTCGAGCGCGAAGTCGCCCGGCAGGACGCGCCAGTCGGCGACCTGCCCACCCGCGAGCGCGCCCAGCCCCAGATCCGACGCGTCGCCGATGCCGGCGCTGACGGGGCCCTCGCCGGTCAGCTCGCTCAGGTCGAGGCGCAGTCGCACGCCCGCCAACACCAGCGTGTCGGTGCCGGCGCCGTCGAAGATGCCCTGCAGATCCGGCGCGTAGGTGACGTGCCCATCCTTGTCGACCGTCAGCGGCAGCTCGTCGCCGCCCTGGTCGACCAGGTAGGTGCCCATGCGCAGGCCGAGATCGCCCCGCGCGGCGCCGGCGTCCACCAGCGTCGTCTCGTTGGCCCCGGGGCGCTGCAGACGGTAGCGCCCTCGCAGCGCCGTGCCGTCGATGCTGATCTGGCGCGTGCTGAAGCTGACGCCGGCGCCGAACCGAGCCCCGGCCTCGTTGCGTACCCGGGGGCGCGCGCAGTAGGTCTGTTCGGCCTGGGTCACCAGATCGCCGGCGTACTCGACCCCGCCGCCGAAGGACACCTCGCGCGCGGCGGACCACTGCGCGTCGGCGCAGCCGCCCACCACGTACTGCACGCTGCCCGTGCCAGGACGGTTGGCGCCGAAGGCCACGCGCACCTTGGTGCCGTCGGCGTTCATGTTGTGGATCAGCAGGGCGCCCGGCGTGGCGCTGCGCGCCAGGATTTCCCAGGTCAGCCGGCCGTAGTCGACGTCGGTCGCGGCGGCGAAGCGATGGCGGATCGGCCGGCGCGTGCCGCCGTTCACGTCGACCTCGGTGAGCCGCGCGCTGCCCTCGGTGGGATCGTCGGCGGCATCGAAGACCGTGATCCGGTGGGGCGCGGCCAGGACCACGAAGCGGTCCAGCGTGCCGGCCACGTCGCCGATGAACTCCAGATCCGCGTTGCTGGGGAAGATCAGGACATCGAAGGTCGCGTTGCCACCCGAGTCGACCCGGTCGAACGCGTAGAAGGCGTGTGGGCCCGGCTGAAAACCCAACGAAGTCGCGAGGTTGCCGAACAGCGGGCGAGTGGCGTCGGCCAGCACGTAGTCGTGGATCGCGTTGAAGACGACGCCCGTGTCATCGCCGGGGCGCGCGCCGCGGCCGTTGAGCAGGCCGGCGCCGCGGACGGCGTTGGGGCCCTCGTTGCGCACCGTGAAGCGGAAGGCCACCGCGTCGCCGTCGGTGATCCCGGTGGGCGTCAGCGTCGAACCGGCTGCGGTCGCGGGCTCGCCGGCAGGCACGATGATCGCCCCGTCGTCGCCGACCGAGAAGCGCACGTCGCGGCCGCGCACGCGCGCCAGGTAGTCGCCGGGCAGGACCTCGAGCGCCTGCGCCCCGCGGCCCTCGAAGGCCCCCAGGTTGACGTCGTACTCGGCGCCGAGCACCGCCCAGCGCGCGTCGGCCGGCTGCCGCGCCATGTCGATCGTGATCGGCAGGCCGCGGATCACCAGGCGACCGCCGCTCACGGTGGCCCGCCCGTCGAGCGTGTCGGCGCCCAGGGCGGCGTTGCCGCTCTGATCGACCTGGAAGGTCAGCGCCTTGCCGTGGACGCGCAGCCGGTAGGCGCCCAGGCGGGCGGCGGTGGCGTGCACGGCGCCGGTGGGCCGGGAGCGCAGCAGCTCGGTGTCGTCGACGGTGCTCAGGTCCCAGTGGCCGGGGCTGAGGTGGGTCGTGTCGATGACCGCGCCGCGCGTGGAGAAGTCGATCTCCTGTCCGCAGGCCGTGCCGTTGACGTTGGTCGCGCAGGCCACCATGCAGTAGTCGGTGTCGACCTTGGTGCTCAGGCCGCCCACGATGCGGGTGCCCACGCCGGCGTCAGGCTGGCGCAGGGCGGGGTCGACCTCGGCGCAGCGGCCCTCGGCGGTCATCAGGTAGCCGGTGGCGGCCGTGGCCAGGTCGAAGGCGAAGCGGGCCACCTCGCCGGCACGATCGATGGACGTGACGCGCACGTTGCTCGGCCGGGGCGGGGGCACGATCTCGAAGACGCGCAGCCAGTCGACGAAGACGTTGCGGTTGTCGTAGGCCCAAAGGCCTACGTCGCCGCGGCGGATGGGCGACTCGTCGGCCACGAAGAAGACGCGCTCGCTCGAGGGCAGCAGGCCGTCCCCGTCCAGGTCGAGGAAGACGGCCAGCTCGTTGCCCACCGCGTCGACACGCACCAGGTGGGAGGTCTGCTGGGTGTAGGACACGTCGGCCGAGGCCAGCAGCGCCGAGCGGCCGTTCTGGACGCGGTAGAGGCGCGCGGTGACGCCCGACTCGTCGGTCGAGGGGCGCGCCGCGCTGGGCCAGACGCCTCGGCTGGTCAGGAACAGATAGTAGTTGTCAGGGTCCTGGTGCCGAAACACGAAGCCCACGGCGTCGTCGTCGTAGTTCGTGAAGCTGGCGGTGACCCGGTAGTCCGTCCAGGTCGTGTCGCCCGCGTGGAGCACGTTGTCGATGGCCTCGACCGGCGCCCCGAAGGCGCACCCGACCTCGCCCGCCTCGGCGCAGGTGCTGTCCGTGACCGGCTGCACCTGACCGCGGCTGATGCGCCAGGCGTCCGCCGGCCAACTCGACGTCCACCCCTGCAGATCGTCGAAGTCGGTCTCGTAGAGGGGTTGAGCCCCGGCCCCGGCGGGCAGGCAGACCAGAAGAAATAAAAGTTTTCCAAGGTGCCTGCGCACGGTGACCCCCCTCGTGGCGCTGCTGCGCGCACAGCATACACAAGCAACGGAAGATTGCGGAATGGAAGTCGTGCCACGATGGCGCAAAGATGCACGTTCCGGCGCGCACATTTCGCCGTGCATCGTGGACGAGGCTCGTGACTGCGGCGTAAGGTCGCCGGGCCGGTCGCCGTGCACTGCGCGGGGCCAACCGACCAATTGCTTTCCGGGGGGACGACATGGGGCGCTGGTTGAAGGTCCTCGACATACTGCTGGTGGGCGCTGCGGCGCTCGCCGTCGGTGGCTGCGACGACAGCAGCAAGGGCGGCGACGAGCCGTGCACCTGCCCCGGGGGCGGCGCGTGCGACATCAACGACACGTGCCCTGACGCGGGCACCATCGATCTGACCTGCAGTCAAACGAGCGACTGTCCCTCGGGCCAGCTCTGTGACGAGGGCGTCTGCCGGTCCGGCTGTCAGACCGACGACGAGTGCTCCGCGCCGGAGCGGTGCAACCCCGAGACGTCGACGTGCCGCAACGAGTGCCCGGACGACGCGGCCTGCCCGGACGGCTACGCCTGCGTGACCGGCGCCTGCTCCTTCGGCGCGTGTCGCCTCGACGGCAGCACCTGCGGGGACGATCAATATTGCGACGTCGACGCTCGCACCTGCATGAACGGCGAGGCGCCGCCGCCCGTGATGGGGCCCTGCTGCCTCGTCGACACCTGCGCGGTGCTCACCGCAGACGCCTGCGCCGAGCAGGGCGGCTCGGCCAACGAGGCCGACAGCTGCGACCCCAACCCCTGCGCGCAGCCCTGCCAGGAGGACGGCGAGTGCGACGCGGGCAGCTTCTGCACCGAGATCGGCAAGCGCTGCGCCGTGGGCTGCCGGATCGAGGGCGACGATTGCCCGGACGGGCAGCGCTGCGGCGACGAGCACCAGTGCATCGACTTCCGGTGCGGCGGCGACGGCGACTGCGCCGAGGGCGAGTACTGCCTCGTCGAGCGCGGCACGTGCGAGGGCCCCTGCGCCGACGACGCGAGCTGCCCGGACGGCTACTTCTGCCAGGGTGATCGCTGCGCCAACACCTGTCGCGACGGGGACACCGAGCCCAACGACGACGCGGCGACGGCCGATCCGATCGCGCTCGATCAGGGCAGCGCCGCGGCGCCCGACGGCCGCCTGTGCCCGCTCAACGCCGACTGGTTCAGCGCCTCGCTGCTGCAGCCCGGCGAGCGCTTGCGCCTCGAGCTGAGCTGCGAGGGCGAGGCCGATCTGGCCCTGGCGCTCTACGACGAGGACGGCAACCGCGTCGCGCGCTCCAACGACGAGGGCTGCGTCGAGACGATCACCTGGCCCGAGGCCGGGGACGACCGGACGGGCCGCTTCCTCATCGAGGTCACGGGTGCCACGCCGCAGGACGGCATCGACTACGCGCTGCAGGTGACGCTGCTGCCCCCCGAGGCGGCGTGCGCCGCGGACGAGGCCGAGCCGGACGACGACCCCGCCACCGCCACGCACACGCTCGTGCGCGCCGATACCACCACGATCGAGGGCCGCACGGCGTGCGCCGGCAACGCCGACTTCTTCGCCGTGCCGCTCGGCGCGGGCGACGGCCTGCGTGTCGATCTGACGCTGCTGGGCAACGACGTGGGCGCCGGGGACGACCTCACCTTCGACCTGCTGGCCCCGGGCAGCCCCGCCGACGCCGAGCCGGGCGAGCCGGCGGTGCTGCACCCGAACATGACGGCCGCCGACGCCGACGGCAACGAGGTGCGCTCCCTGGTCCTCCCACGCGGCAACCAGTTCATCCGCGACGGCAACTGGCTGGTGCGGGTGCGCGGGAGCGACCCGGCGCAGTACGGCGGCTACGACCTGACCGTCACCGCCGACCGCAACGGCACCCTGTGCCTGCCCGACGAGTTCGAGCCCAACGACGGCACCGCCGCCGCCACCGATCTGATGCCGCGCGATGGCTTCGAGACCGACGGTGTCCTCACCGGAGGGATCGCGCTGATCGTCGGCGGCGCCAGCCGATGCGCGGGCGACGCCGACTTCTATCGGGTGGTGCTCGCCGAGGGCGACCGCCTCAACGCCCGGGTCACGACGCTGGACATCGAGGGCAACGAGACGGCGGCGAGCGGCGCCATCTCGGTGGCCGTGGTCAACGCCGACGGCGAGGTGATCGGCCTCGAGGGCCGCGAGCCGGGCCCCGAGATCAACGCCATCAGCGCGGCCACCGAGGCCGGCGTCCACTATGTGCGCGTCGCCGGTGACCGCACGGCCCGCGCCGCCGGCTATCGGCTGACCCTCATCCGCACGCCGGGGGACGCGGCCTGCGCGGACGACCGCTACGACGGCGCCGCCCGCAACGATGAGCAGGTGAGCGCCTCGCCGATCGAGGTCGTGCACGGCGAGCCGCTCGAGGTGCCGGGCGTGGGGCTGTGCGGCGACAACGCCGGCGCCGAGGGTGACGTCGACTGGTACACGTTCACGACCGCGGGGCCGGGCCGCCTGCAGGTGGATCTGTCCTTCATGCTGGGCGCCAACGGCGCGGGCGATCTGGACCTCGAGTTGTTCCGCGACGGCGCGGCCGGGGCCGTCGTCGCCGACCTCGATGTCGCGGCGGGCGCGCGCGTGCTGGTGGCCAACGCGCCAGCCGACACCTGGTACATCCGGGTGTCGAGCTTCGCCGCCGAGGACAACGCCTACGACCTGACCGTCGACTTCACGCTCACCGAGGCCTGCGATCCCGACGCTCAGGAGCCCGACGACGAGCGCGGCGACGCGACCGAGGCCGGCGCGGGCTTCGCCGCCGACCGCTGGATCTGCCGGCAGCCCGCGGACGACGACTGGTACGAGATCAACGTACCGCCGAACACCGATTACACCTTCCACCTCGCGTACTTGCGCGATGGCGACGGGTGGATCGTGTTCGACGTCTACGACGCGGACGGCGCCTACGTGACCACCATCGACGAGGCCCTCGACGCCCAGTGCGTGGTCATCGACGGGCAGCCCGGTGGCAGCCGTTGGTTCTTCCAGGTGGTGGCGAACACCTTCCGGCCCGACGCCGAGCCCGACCGCGCCGCCTACCACGTGGACGTCGTGGCCGGCGACCAGTGCGCCCAACTCGAGCCGCTGCTCGACCAGGTGGAGTGGCCGCACCTTTGATCGCCTCCCGGCGGAGGCACGCCGCTCGGTTCGGCTGTCAGGGATGCTCTTGAGGCCCCTCGAAGCGGCCGTCTTCGATCTCGACGGCCTGCTGATCGACAGCGAGCCCCACTGGCGTTCGGCCGAGATCGAGGTCTTCGGCGGCGTGGGGGTGGCCCTCAGCGAGGGCGACTGCGGACAGACCACCGGGCTCCGGCTCGACGAGGTGGTGCGCCACTGGGCCGCGCGCCGACCCTGGACCAGCGTCGATCATCACACCGTGCACGACCGCATCGTCGAGGCCGTCGCCCGGCGGATCCGCGCGCACG
>CALBMW010000736.1 GCA_937896275.1 uncultured Myxococcales bacterium | reverse complement strand
TGGGCCGCCGCCGACCTCGGCGCGCGCGGCCGCTCGCGGATCGTCTGGCTGGTCCCGGTGGGCCTGGCGGTGGCAGCCGTCGCGGTCAGCGATCCCTTCCTCCTGCGCAAGGCCGCGGGGCGGGCGCTCATGCCACCGGCCCTGATCTGGGGCGCCCTGTATCTTTGGAGCGTGGGCGCCCTGCGCGCGCGCGCATGGCGGACCGCGGCCGGCTTGGCGGGTCTCTGGCTCGCGCTGGGCCTGGCGGGCAGCGACCTCGTCGCGGGCTGGCTGCTGCGGACCCTCGAGGCGCCCTTCGATCAGGTCGACACCGAAGGCCCCTTCGACATCGCCTACGTGCTGGGCGGCGGCACCAGCGTCGCGCCGGACGGCCGAGCCGAGCTGGGCGCATCGGGCGACCGCGTCCGCCGCGCGGCGCGCCTGTACCAAGAGGGCCATACGCCCCTGCTGGGCACCGCTGGCATCGGCGTCGGCGGCTTCATGCAGGCGGCGGCGCGCGATCTGGGCGCCGAGACGGCCGCGCTCTGGAGCGAGATGGGGATCCCCCCGACCGCGATCGTTCGGTTGGACGACGCCCGAACCACGCGCCAGGAGATGGCCGCGCTGGCCGCCGCCGCCCGGGACCACGGTTGGACGCGCGTCGCCGTCGTCAGCAGCGCCTGGCACCTGCCCCGCGTGCTGCGGCACGCCGCCGAGAGTGGCCTGAAGCCCACGCCGGTGCCGGCCGACCACCGCGCGGGCGCGACCGTCCCCACCCTCGTGGGCGTCCTGCCTTCGGCGACGGGGCTCTACGCGACCCGCTTGGCGCTGTGGGAGTACCTGGGCCGCCTGGCGCCCTGACCGACGCGCGACGCAACCGTCCGCGCTTCGCGTGAATCCCCATCAGCGCGCGGGGTCGAGGTTGGCCATGTCGAAGGCGCGAGCATCGGAACGCCTCATCGACCTGCCGAACCTGCTCAGCCTGTCTCGCATCCCGCTGGCCGCCGTGCCTTGGCTCGCGCCGACCAGCCTGGAGTTGCTGCTGGCGTGCATGGTGGTCGCAGGGCTCACGGATTGGCTGGACGGCCTGGCCGCCCGGCGCGCCGCCGGAGGCACACCGCTGTCGAGCACCGGCGCGTGGCTCGACCCTCTGTGCGACAAGGTCTTCGTGGCGTCGGCGGCGGTGCTCGTGGTGGCGACCCACCCCGTGCCGCTGTGGCTGCTGCCCGTCGTGTTGGCGCGCGATCTGCTGCAGGCGGCGCTCTTCGCCGTCTACCTGGGGTCTCGGCTGCGGCGCTGGATACGCTACGACTACACGGCCGGCAAGCTGGGCAAGGCGACCACGGTCGCGCAGTTCCTGGTCATCGCCGCGATCGCGGCCGACCTGACCACCTGGGTCGTGCCGCTGGCCTGGGTCGCCTGCGCCTTGGGCGTCGCCGCAGCGGGCGACTATGGACGCCGCGCGCTGGACGCGCTCAGGCACCCGGTCCGGCCCGATCGATGACGGCCACGACGGCGGCTGGGAGCGGCAGGGACCCCCGCGCAGGTCAAAGCGGCGGCCTGGCGCATCAGGCCTCGTGCATCACGGCCCCGGGCGCGCGATCGGCGACCTGCTCCCCGCCCAGCGCCCGGACGCGCGGATCCATCGCCCGGCGCCACAGGGGCGGCGCGAGCGTGAGCAGCAACATCGTCGCATAGCCCGCTGGAAGCTGAGGCGCGCCCGGATGGTGGCGCAGCACCGCGTAGGGGCGGCTGGCCAAGAAGTGGTGATCGGCGTGCCGCGGCAGCCCGAAGAGGTACAGGCCCGTCAGCCGGTGGGCCGAGTTCCAGGAGTGCCGCGGCTGCACGCGCTCGTACCGGCCCGAGGGCAGGCGCTCGCGCTGCAGGCCATAGTGCTCGACGTAGTTGATGATCTCGAGGTGCACCACCGCCACCAGGCCCTGCGCGGCCACGAAGGCGAGCGCCGCGCCCCCTCCCAGCGCGAAGGCGCCGACATGGAGGAGCGCGACGTCGAGCGCGTAGCGGACCCGCCGGTCGCGCAGGGTGCCCGCCTCGCCCCGCTCGGTCGCGCGGTGTCGTTCCAGGCGCCAAGCGCTGCGCACGCCCCCGACGATCGAGCGCGGGACGAAGCCATAGACCGACTCGCCGAGGCGCGCGCTGGCGGCGTCCTCGGGGGTCGCGACGTTCCGGTGGTGCCCCAGCACGTGCTCGACGCAGAAGTGGGGGTAGGTCGCCAGGGTCATCAGCACCTCGGCCAGCGCGCGGTCTCGTCGGGCCTTGCGGTGCATCAGCTCGTGGGCCACGTTGATCCCTGCCGCCGTCATCACGCCGGTGCTCACGGTCAGCCCGACCGTGTCGAGCAGAGGACGACCGCCGAGGCTCACCGCCCAGGCAGCCCACACGAGCAGCCCGAGGTGGATCGGCACCCACGCTCGCAGCACCACGTCGAACCACGGGTTGGCCAGGCGGGCCGCCTCCTCCGCCGCGCCCGCGTTGCGCTCGTCGCGCCCCAGCGCCGCGTCGAGCCCCGGCGTGAGCACGAAGACGAAGATCAGCGTGGCCCAGGCCCAGGGCCCGCCCAGCAGCAACCCGGCCACGAGCGAAGCGGGGACCAGGAAGGCGACGGTGTAGGCGACAGGCGGCATGAGCACCTCCGTAGTGGGTGCGTCGACATTATCGACCTGTGAGTAGAATTAAAAGATCAAAGCGCGCGATTCTCGTAACGGTCAGTAATGCCAAGGGAACTTCGAGTAGTCGGGCGACCGCTTCTCGAGGAAGGCGTCCCGCCCCTCGCGCGCCTCGTCGCTGGCGTAGGCCAGCCGCGTGGCCTCACCGGCGAACATCTGCTGCCCGGCCAGCCCGTCGTCGATCAGGTTGAAGCCGAACTTCAGCATGCGCATCGCGGTGGGCGACTTGCCGTTGATGAGGCGCCCCCACTCGAGCGCCGTCGGCTCGAGGTCGGCGTGGGGCACGACCGCGTTGACCATGCCCATCTCGAAGGCCTGCTGGGCGGTGTAGTCGAGGCCGAGGAAGAAGATCTCCCGCGCCCGCTTCTGCCCGACCATGCGGGCGAGGTAGGCGGAGCCGTAGCCGCTGTCGAAGCTCGCCACGTCGGGATCGGTCTGCTTGAAGCGCGCGTGCTCGGCGCTCGCGATGCTCAGGTCGCAGACCACGTGCAGGCTGTGTCCGCCGCCCACCGCCCAGCCGGGCACGACGGCGATGACCACCTTGGGCATGAAGCGGATCAGCCGCTGCACCTCGAGGATGTGCAGCCGCCCCAGCCGCGCAGGATCCAGCGTGCCGGCCGCGTCGCCCTCGTACTTGTACCCGTCCTTGCCGCGGATGCGCTGATCGCCGCCCGACGAGAATGCCCAGCCTCCGTCCTTGGGCGAGGGACCGTTGCCGGTGAGCAGGACGCAGCCCACGTCACTCGTGACGCGCGCGTGCTCGAGCGCCGCGAACAGCTCGTCCACGGTGCGCGGACGGAAAGCGTTGCGGCAGTCCGGTCGGTCGAGTGCGATCCGCACGGTGCCGTGCGCGCGAGCGCGATGATAGGTGATGTCGGTGAAGGAGAAGCCTTCGACCGGGCTCCACGCGGCGTCGTCGAAGAGGGCGGAGACCATGGGGCACCCCGGGGATCGGTTGGCTGGCGGCCGAGTACCCCTGCGGTGGCCCGCGGGTCAAGCGTTCCTGAACCGCGGAGGGGGTCAAGACTAGCTACTTGACATATAGGCACCCTACGCCCGGCCCAGAACCTGGCCAGTCGATCCTTGCCCCGCGACGCGGCCCCTCCCACCTGCTCCGGACGCCCCGGCCCGATGTCGGGCTGCGACGGCTCTCTCGACGACGCGGGCTCGCGGGCGCGGGCGGATGCCGGTTCAGACCTCGAGCACCGGCACGCCGTGATCGGCGGCGTCGGTCAGGATCTCGAAGGCCGCGCGGTGGCCGGTGCTCAGCGTTCGCGGCGCCTGCCCGGCGCGCCGTACGGTGAGGTTGCAGCTCGCCAGCTTGGAGTTGAGGCACGTCTTCGAGCCGCCGGGGGGGTTGCCATAGGGCAGACCGACGAAGGCCCACGGCGGCGCGGCGATCGTACCCGCCACGTGCAGCACGTCGTCGCCGCTCTCGAAGGACCACCAGAAGTAATCGTAGCTCGCGCGCGCCCGCACGGCCCGCGTCAGCGCGTTGAGGCGATGCTCCACCCCGTCGAGGCGCAGCACCATCACCGTCATCCAGGGCGTCCAGAGCGGCCCCAGCTTCACCCGCGCGGTGCCCATCTCGAAGAAGGCGTCCGGATCATGATCGAAGCCCGCCACCTGGCCCCAGGCGTAGCGATCGGTGTGGCGGCTGCCCCAGTTATGGTTCTGGCTGCCCACCCAGCCCTCGATGTCGTGGCGCTCGCCGTCCACCTCGAGGTGCCCGTCGAAGATCGCGCCGGGCGAACCCACCAGGGCCTTGGCCTTGGGGAAGCTCGCGGTGTAGAGCGCGCGCGGGAGCAGCAGCAGCGGCGCCTGGGGGCTCTGGTAGCCAAGGTCCCAACGGATGCGGTGTCCCTGCCCCGAGGCCGCCCCGTGCAGCCCCTCGCCGTCCAAGGTGGCCTCGCCGAGCCGGTGATCCAGGCGGCCGCCGTCGAAGTGGCACGCCGTCAGGGGCAGGACCTGCTTGCACGCGGTCACCCGCCGCGCCTCACCGTCGAACCAGGTCGCCCAGAGCTCGCCCTCCGCCCGCTCAGGGGCGGCGGCGGGCGCGAAGATGGTGTACCGAATCCAGAAGGCCAGCGGGCGCGTCGGATGATTTGCCCGCTGAAACCAACTCTCGTAGTGGCCGCCCGCGCTGCCGAGCAGGTGGCGGCTCCCGTTCCAGGTGTCGCGGTCGCTCATGGGGGCGATGCTGCACCGCGTGGCGACGGTTGACAAGGCAGGCGAGAAAGAAAAGCATGACCGGACGGTCACGCCTCCCGGAACGGAAAATGCTGACCCAAACGGCCCCCACCCTGATCGCCCTCGCCGAGGCCGCCACGCCTGCGGGCGCGATCCTCCCCCCTCCTTCGGCGCACATGCTGCCCCACGTCGAGGCCATCGTCCGCGGCCAGTTCGGCGAGCCCGGGCTGGGCGTCTACCGGCGGCTCGTCCAACTGCTCGACGCGGCCGCCATCCCCGGCCACGGCCGCCGGCTGTCGGCGCTGCCGTTGGACGCGCGCTGCGCCTTCCTCGAGCGTCTCAGCCAGGGATCGACCGCCGGCTTCTGGCTGACCCGCGCCGTCACCGCCCCCCTGAAGGCCGCGCGCGCCCGCGATCCCGCCCTGGCCGCTCACCTCGGTCTCCGCGAGGAGGCCCTCGGCCTGGTCTCCGAGCGCCCGCGATGGGCTCGCCAGATCGTCGACGCCCGCTCACTGCCCGACGGCGAGACGCTCGAGGTGGACTGCGTGGTGGTGGGCACCGGGGCCGGCGGCGCGCCGATGGCCAAGGCCCTGGCCCAGCGGGGTCACGCGGTCCTCATGCTCGAGGAGGGCGGCCACTTCGGGCGTACTGACTTCCAGGGCGACGCCTTCGCGCGGCAGGCGCGCCTCTTCCGCGACGGCGGCAGCACCATCGCCTGGGGCAACGGCGGCATCCCGGTCCCCATGGGGCGCACGGTCGGGGGCACCACGACGATCAACAGCGGCACCTGCTACCGCGTCCCGCCGCGCGTCCAGCAGCGCTGGGTCGACGAGAACGGCCTGACCGCGTTGGGCCCGGGCAGCCTGGATCCCTGGTTCGAGCGCGTCGAGGCCATGCTTCAGGTGGAGCGGGCCACCCCCGAGACCCTCGGCGGCTGCGCCCGCGTCATCGCGCGCGGGGCCGAGGCGCTGGGCTTCGCGCACGAGCCCTTGATGCGCAACGCCCCCGCCTGCGACGGCCAGGGCATGTGCTGCTTCGGCTGCCCCACCGACGCCAAGCGCGGGACCAACGTCAGCTACGTCCCGGCCGCGCTGCAGCACGGGGCCATGGTCTATTGCCACGCCCGGGTGACGCGGGTGCTGGTCGAGCGCGGGCGCGCGGTCGGCGTGGTCGCCGAGACGCGCGGCGAGGACGGGCTCCCCCGGCGCCTCACCGTGCGCGCGAGCGCGGTGGTGATGAGCGGCGGCACGCTCGGCACCCCCGCGCTGCTCCTGCAGCAGGGCCTGTGCAACAGCAGCGGGCAGGTGGGGCGTCAGATGAGCCTGCACCCGGCGTGCTACGCCTGGGCCGCCTTCGACGAGCCGATCCGGGGCTGGGAGGCCATCCCCCAAGGCTACGCGATCGAGGAGTTCGCGGCGCAGGGGCTGCGTTTCGAGGGCGCCTTCCTGCCCGTGGACATGGCCGCCGCCGCCATGGGCCAGGTGGGCCCCGCCTGGACCGATCTGGTGGAGCGCTTCGACCGGCTGGCCTGCTTCGGCTTCATGGTCACCGACACCTCGCGGGGCCGCGTCCTGCTCGACCCCTGGGGCAAGCCGCGCCTCACCTACTGGCTCAACGACGCGGATCGGCGGCAGATGATCCGCGGCCACGCGATCCTCGCCCGCGTCTACCTCGCCGCCGGCGCCCGCGTCGTCCACCCCGGGCTGCGCCTGTTCGATCGCATCGACGATGAGGCCGGCGTCCGGCGCCTCGAGGCGGAGGCCCCCGAGCGGCTGCGCGCGCACCACATCGACATCAGCGCCTACCACCCCCTGGGCAGCTGCCGCATGGGCGCCGATCCCCGGCGCGCGGTGGTGGGCCCCACCCACGAGACCCACGACCTGCCCCACCTCTTCGTCTGCGACGGATCGACGGTGCCCGGGCCGCTGGGGGTGAATCCACAGATGACGATCATGGCCATGTCCGAGCGCGCGGCGCAGTTCGTCGAGCGAAGGGTCGAGCAGGCCCAGGCGGTGGCGCGCCCCCCCGCCAGCGGGCGACTGCTGGCCTTCGACGAGACCATGGCGGGGCCGATGACGCTGCACGCCGGCGCGCGCGCCGGGCAGCGCATCCACGCCAGCTTCCGGGTCCACGCGAGCGCCCCCGCCACCAGCCGCACGCTCTTGCGCGCCCGTGGCACCACCTTCGAGCTCGACGGGACGGTCTCGCTCCCCGGGGTCGTCCTGGGCGCGATCTGCGCCGGCACCCTCGAGCTGCGCCCGCTGCGCCGTCGGGGCACCATGATCTACGACCTGCGCTTCACCGACGCCGAGGGCGGCTCACTGCACCTGCACGGTGAGAAGCACACGGAGTCGCTGGGCGTCCTGCGAGGCATGACCACGCTGCACAGCGAGGTGCTCGACGCGGACGGTCAACGCGTGGCGAGCGGCTGGCTGCGCTTCGACCTGCTCGGCACCCCGGCGTTCTTGAAGACCTGGAAGATCGTCGACCACGCCTCCTAGTCAGGAGGCGCCCCCCACAAACCCCGACCGTGCGCAGCGCCGGGACGCTCACCGCGATCCCTCGCCGCCGGATGCGCGACGGACGCCGCGGCCGCGGCTCGCCAACGCTCAGTCACAACACTCCGCCGCATAGCCGCACACCGTCAGATGAGGTGGAATCGTGCCGCCGCCCCGACACCGGTTGTCGTCCCACTCGGCGCTGCCCAGCGGGCGACAGATGTAGCGCTGGCACTCGGTGGACGTGCCGGGGGAGCAGGGCTGGTACCCGCCGGCGCGACACACGCACGCGCCCTGCCCGTTGCAGCGCGCGTCGGCCGGGCAGCGCAGGCCGCAGCCGCCGCAGTTGTCGTCGGTGGTCAGCGCGATGCAAGCCCCGTCGCACACCCCGAAGCCGTCCGGACACTGGCACGCCGGCCGGCCCTGGGCCCGCTCCGTGCAGACATAGTTGGGCTGGCAGCGCACGCCGCAGGCACCGCAGTTCAGCGGCTCGACGAGGTCGATGCACCGCCCGCCGCACTCCCCCCCGGTGCCCTCGTCCTCGCCCGGACACTCGCACCCGCTCTCGCAGATCTCGCCCCCCGCGGCGTTGCATCGGCGGCCGCAGCCGCTGCAGTTCTCGATGTCGGAGCGGGTGTCCACGCACCGGTCGCCGCAGAACTGCAGGGGGTTGGGGCAGGCGCAGCTCCCCCCGCGACACTCGCCGATCGATTGACCCATCGGGCACGCCCCCGAGACCGAGGTCGTCCCGCAGCGCCCCTCGGTGCAACGAGGCGTCCGACACGGGTTGGCCTGGGCCGCGCACTCGTTGGCGGTGCGGCACTGCTGGGTGATGGTGCAGCCGCCGACGCCATCGCAGATGCCTCCGAGCCCGTCGACCGAGCACGGCAGATCCACGGGCATCACGTCGAAGCCGCAGACGCCCTCGTCGCAGGCGCGGATGCGGCAGTCGCTGTCAATCCCCGGGCAATCATCCGCGATGGCGCACTCACCCGCCATGCACGCGCCCGCGCCGTCACACGCGCCGGGGATGCCGTCCACGTCGCAGTCGGTGGACGCCGGCAGATCGGCGAAGCCGCACGCGCCCGTGACGCACGCCCGAATCGCGCACTGCGTGTCGTCGCCGGGGCACGCGATGGCGCTGTTGCAGTCGGCCACCGGGATGCAGCTCCCGCCGCCGTCGCACCCACCGCGCAGATCGCCCGCCGTGCACGGCGTACTGTCGGGCGTGTGGGCGAAGCCGCACTGGCCACCCACGCAGGCGCGGATGCGGCAGGCGGTGTCGGCGCCCGGGCAGTCGTCGGCGATCGTGCAGGCGTCGTCCTCGAGCGGGACGCAGGCCCCCTCGCCGTCGCAGGCGCCGTTGACCTCGCGGATGACGCAGGCGGTCTCGGCCGGCAGGTTCTCGGTGTCGCAGCGCCCCTCCAGGCACACGCGACGCCTGCACTGCGTGTCCTGGCCCGCGCAGTCGTTCGCCTCGGAGCACTCGGTCTCGGCGCAGCGCCGCGCCGCGAGCCCTCGCAGGCAGGCGTCGTCCGACTGACACGCGACCAGATCGAAGGCGTTGCGTCCGGCGGCGCAGATTCGCATCACCGGCCCGATGCAGTCCGCCTCGTCGGCCTGGCACGTCGGCGCGGCGCAGTCGGCCGCGCCGCTCTCGAGGCCCGCGATGCAGAGCTGGGCAGACGGGCATTCGCTCGCCAGCACGAAGCCCATGCCGTCGTCCTTGCACCGAATGAGCGACGCGCCGTCGCAGTCGAGCGCCCCCGGATCGCACTCGATGCAGCGCAAGGCCTCGTCCCCGCAGTCGATGCTGGTGGCTTCGACCTTGTTCGCCTTGTTGCAGGCGGTGGCCGCGACGAGGACGAGGGCGGCGAGCGGCAGAGGCCGCCAGGCGTGCTGTGTCATGTGGGCGTCGCTCCGTTGGATCGCGTGTGAGGTGATGGACGCCGCGGCTCGCTTCGCCCGGCGGTCGACCGTCAGCCCGACGCAGGCGACCTTGGACACCGATCAGCGCCCGCGGCGTGCGGGCCGCGCACGATGGCCTCCACCGTCACGCGGTGCAGGATGTCCTGCTCCCCGTCCGCCGGATCGGCCGTAGTGAGCGTCAGCTCGTGCGCGAGCGTGATCCCGTCCTGGTCGCGGAACGCGCCATAGAGCACCGTGCCGGTCGCCCCCCGCGTGACGGAGCGCACCGTGAAGTGCGCCATGGCCAGTCGCCCCGTCTCGGCGTCGAGGAAGAGCAGCCACTGGTCCGCGTCGGCGTGAGGCTCCAGCGCGCCCCACGTGGCCAGCACGCGCTCGTAGCGGCGGCCGCGCACGTCCACCGCGCCCGCGTCGACCACGATGGGCGCCTCGGCGACGCGGAACGGCAGCTCGAGCAGGTACTGCATGGTCGGCAGGATGAAGCCGGGGTCATCGTCGTCCGGCTCTGCCCGGCCGCCCGCGAAGGACCAGCGCTCGCAGCGCGCCTCGCCGTCGAGGAACAGCGCGCGGACGACGTCGGTGCCGGGCGTGCTGACGATCCGCACGCGCAGGTCGTGCTCGGGCCAGGGGTTGAACAGCCGCCCCACGAGGCCCTGCCAAACGTCGTGCACCGTGTAGGCGGTCGGCCCGGCCGCGAGCCAGTGGTCGCGCCCCCCGTGCGCGCTGACCGCCCGCGACATGAGCGCCGCCCCCCGCTCCTGGGCGCCAACGTCCGGCGGGCCGGCCACCATCGCCTCGGGCCGGATGTCCGCCGTGCACCCCGAGAGCAGCCCAACGGCCAAGCACGCCGCCCACCTCATCGCGTACGCCCCGGCGCCCGCGGCCGAACCCGCAGCGCCGTCGAGATGCCGGTGCCTGCGCCCAGATCCACCACGTCCGCCGGCGGCGGCGCGAAGTCCGCGACCCACGAAGTCCGCGATCCCGCCGAGCAGCGCCCCGGGGTGGTCGGGCCGATGGCGCGCGTCGTCGGCGACCGACTCGGTGAAGCGCGCGCGGCTGTCGGGTCGGGGGCTGTGTCCCATGGGGCGACCCTGCCACGATGGGCTTTGACGGACAAGGCGGCCGGCCCGCGGCGGTTGAGCCCGCACCGTCGTCGCGGCTATCGTGCGCCGTCGCGCGGCCCCCAGACCGCGCGGGAGGGAGCGATGACCGCACGGCACTGCACGCTGATTCTGGCCCTGGGCGCGGGCCTCGGCGCCTGCGACGACGGGGGCGAGGTTGCCGCGCCCACCGGCGACTGGGTGCTCGACGTCGAGCAGCCGCTGCCCGTGTGGCTGAGCGAGACCGGCCTCTACACCAGCCTGCCGAAGCTCACGCCGGCCCCCGGCCTCATCGAGTACCACCCCCCTCACCCGCTCTGGAGCAACGGCGCCGACAAGGCCCGCCTGCTCTACCTGCCGCCCGGCGCCCGCATCGCGACCGCTGAGGACGGCGGCTACCGCTTCCCGGTGGGCACGGTCCTGGCCAAGAACTTCAGCATCGAGGGCGTCTTCGGCCGCCGGGGGCAGGAGGTCTCGATCGAGACCCGCCTGCTCTTCCACCGCGCCGCGGGCTGGACCTACGCGGTCTATCACTGGAACCTCGAGAACAGCGAGGCCCAGCTCGTGATGGGCGACCGCTGGCCGGAGCGCGCGCTCGACATCGAGGACGCCACCGGCACCGGCCGCACCGATCCCTACGTCATCCCCAGCGCCCTCGACTGCAAGGCCTGCCACGACACGCACCGGCAGGCCGAGCCCGTCATCGGCGTCGATCCGCTCAACCTCGATCCCATGCTCGCGCCCCACTTCGACGCGCCCCCAGCGCCGGTCCCGTTGCCCGCGGCGAGCGAGGCCGAGGCCGCCGCGATGAGCTACCTCGTGGGCAACTGCGTGCACTGCCACCACGGGCGCGAGAAGGGTGACAACGCCGCCTTCAGCCTGCTGCCCGAGGTGCTCCGCCAGAACACCATCGACCAGCCGACCGCCAGCTCGGCCTCGGGCTCGGGCATCCGCGTCGTGCCCGGCGACGCGGAGGGCAGCGCGATCTTCCAGGCGGTGGTGCGCGCCCGCGAGCCTGGCTACGCGGGCGACTTCAAGCCCATGCCCCCTGCCGGCATCACGCGGGTCGACCCCGCGGCGACCGAGGTCTTGCGCGCCTGGATCGAAAGCCTGGGAGAAGAGTGATGCGCGTCCACCGCCCTACCCTTCGCCGGCTGCGGGCGCTCCTGCTGCCGCTCTCCGTGTCGCTGCTGCTCGCCCCGACTGCGTGCGACGACGACACCGCCTCGTCGGGCGAGTTCGACCACCGATCCGACTTCGAGCCCATCGGCCTGCCGCCGCCCGACGCCGCGATCCCACCGCGAGACGCGCGCCCGCCCGATCCCGACGACGGCATCCCCCCCCCCGACGCCGGCGTCGAGGTCCGCCCCCTGACCCTGCGCTTCGTCCCGCTGACCCAGGACTCGGGCGCCCTGCGCATCACCGATCTGGTCTTCCTGCCGGAGCCGGTGGGTGACTTCCTGGTGCTGGACAAGGACGGCGAGGTCGTCCACATGCGCCTCGACGGCGACCAGGCACACCGCCTGGGGAGCTTCACGATCGAGGACACCTGGTCCGACAGCGACGCGGGCCTGATCAGCGTCGCCACCGACCCCCTCTTCACCGTCAACCACTTCATCTACCTCGGGATCTCGATCAACCAGCGCACCAACGTGATCCGGCGCTACACCTTCGATCCCACCGACTACGCGGCCACCCGCGCCAGCGAGCGCCTCGTCATCGACATCACCGGCGACCGCGCCCCGCGCTCCTGGCACAACGTGGGCAGCATCGGCTTCACCCGCGAGGGTCACCTGTGGGCCCTGTTCGGCGACAAGGTGCTCGGTGAGCCCGCGCAGGACGTCGGCTCACCGCTCGGCGCGCTCCTGCGCATCAGCCCCGATCACGACGAGGACGGCGGCTACGACATCCCGGCCGACAACCCCTACGCCGACGGCAGCGGTCACCCGGCCGTGTGGGCCAAGGGCATGCGCTCGCCGTGGAAGGGCTTCTACGACCCGGCGGACGGCGACTTCTGGTTCGGCGACGTGGGCCTCGACGCCTTCGAGGAGCTCAACCGCGTCTCGGCGCCCCGCCTGAACTTCGGCTGGCCCGACGTCGAGGGTCCGTGCGCCGAGGCCTGCGATGACTTCGAGGCGCCCTGGCTGTCCTACGGACGCAGCTCGAGCCACGCCTTCGTGCAAGGCGATCCGCAGGCCACCACCAGCCGCCTGCGCTCGATCTGGGTGGGCGGTCGCCACCTGGCCCAGCCGGGGGTGGCCGATCCTTATGAAGGGCGCTGGAGCGGGGTGGTCGTCTTCGGCGACTCCTGGAGCGGCTTCGTCCGCGCCACGCCGGTGGACGGAGCCGGCGAGAGCTTCCCGGTGGGCCACCTGCACGCCGCCACCGCGATGCGGCAGGCACCCGACGGCTACGTCTACGCCACGGCGCTCGGCACCTGGCCCGTGGAAGCGCCCGTCGTCGCGAGCCCCATCTACCGGGTCGAGTTGGCGGACTGACGCGCCTGACGGCACCTACTCGAGCAGCTCGATGCTGGGCTTGGGTCTGGCGGGCGCGGTGGTGGCGGGGGGCCTCGGCTCGCGGACCTGGAAAGTGCGAGCGCCCCCCTCGTCGAGCAGCTGCATGCTCACGCTCGAACGCTGTGGACGCTCGGCCGCGTGCACCGGGGCTGCGCCGGCGTCGGGCGCCGGGCGCACGGCCATTGCAGGCGCAGCAGCACGTGGCG
>CALBMW010000735.1 GCA_937896275.1 uncultured Myxococcales bacterium | reverse complement strand
CCGCGATCGGGGCAGCCATGGCGCGCTCCAAGCGCGAGATCCCCCACTACTACCTGCAGAAGACGGTCGACCTCGAGGACGCCCTCGCCTGGCTCGAGGTCGGCAACCAGCGCCGGCCCGTGACGGAGCGCCTGGTGCTGCCGGCCTTGCTCCTTCGCGCCGTGGCCCTGGCCGCGCTCGAGGTGCCCGAGGTCAACGGCTTCTACCGCGACGGCCGCTTCGAGCCCTCCCCCGCCGTCCACCTGGGCATGGCCATTCGGCTGCGCACGGGCGGCCTCATCGCGCCGGCCTTGCACCACGTCGAGGAGAAGAACCCAGCCACCATCACGGTCGAGCTGGCGGATCTGGTGGGGCGCGCGCGCCGAGGATCGCTGCGCAGCTCCGAGCTGACCGACGGGACCATCACCGTCACCAACCTGGGGGATCTGGGTGTGGACGCGGTGTTCGGTGTCATCTACCCGCCCCAGGTCGCGCTGGTGGGCTTCGGCCGGGTGGCCGCCGCGCCCTTCGTGCGCGACGGACTGCTCGGGGTGCACCGGCAGGTCGTCGCCACCCTCTCGGCCGATCATCGGGTCAGCGACGGCCACCGCGGCGCTCGCTTCCTCAACGTCCTCGACCGCCTGTTGCAGGCACCGGAGGCGCTGTGAGCCTCGACGAGACCCGCGTCCGTGCTGCTCTCTTCGAGGTGCTCCGGCAGGTCGCGCCCGACGCCGATCCCGCGACGCTGAGCGAGGACGACGATCTGCGCGAGGCCCTCGAGATCGACTCCATGGATCTGCTGAACGTCGCCATCGGGCTGCACGCGCGGCTGGGGGTCGACATCCCCGAGGCCGACTACGCGCAGCTCACGCGGCTCAGGAGCGCGGTGCCCTACCTCCTGGCGGCGGCGGTCCGCTGAGGGCCTCGAAGCCTGCGATCACGTCGAACAGCTCGGCGTCGATGTTGGCTTGTCGCAGGCGGTTGAAGGCGCGGCCGAGCTCGTCGAGCCGTTGGTCGATGTTGCGCTCGGCGCGCTGCATCGCCGCGAGACGACTGGCGTTTTCGCTGGCCAGCGATTCGGCGCAGGCCCGGTAGAGCGAGACGAACAGGTACTCACCGACGAGCGCGCGCAGCGTCGCGTCGAGGTCGCCGAGCGCCTCGGGGAGCGTCCGCGTGGGCCAGGGCTCGGCGAGCAGATCGGCGCGCCAGGCGGCGTCGAGAGGCAGCAGGCGCTGCCGCGCCGGGCGGTGGCCGACGCCGTGTCGGGGCTGGTGGTGGAAGATGTGCAGCGCACCGCCCGCGCGGTCGGCCTCGGTCTCGAGCAGGATCTGGCCGACGAGCGGGGCGATGCCGTGGACGGTGCCCGGGACGCTCAGCAGGACGCCAGGGCGCAGCCCGTGCGTGGCGAGGCCGGCGTGGACGCGCTCGCCGACGGCCCAGATCCGAGGTGGACCCGGCGAGCCGGCCAGCTCGGCGGCGACGAAGGCAGCCAGATCGTCGTTGAAGGACCCGACCAGGCCCTGATCGGAACCGAACACGACGGCGCCGACCGGGCCGGTGGTCGGGGCCGCGCCCGGATCGGGGCTGCCGCGCAGGCAGACGCCCAGGCCCGACCGGACCGCTCGCTCGTAGTCCGCCAGGGCGGCCACGGCGCGCTCGTATTGGCCGATGCTCGAGGCCGCGAGGGCCTTCATCGTCCGCACGACGGTGCGCAGCCCGTGGGCGGCCTCGAGGTGGCGGCGCAGCGTAATCGCGGTGTCGCTCATGTCGGCCCGAAGGACGCCAGCGCGGCGGCGGCGGTCGCGCGCAGCGTGCGTCGGTCGTCGTCGCGCGGGTCGGCGTCCGAGCACAGGCGCGCGATGACCTCGAGGGGCAGATCGGCGGCGGCGGCCCGCACCGCCGCCTCGGCCTCGGGCATGCGCTCGATCGGGACCGGGTCGAAGAGGCCGCCGGTCAGCGCCACGAGCACCGCCAGCTGCGCCGGCACGGGCACCGGCGCCAGCTCGGCCTGTTGCAGACAGGCGCGGATGCGTCGGCCGTGCGCGATCACCCGCCGGGTGCGGTCGTCGAGGTGCGTCCCGAAGCGCGCGAAGGCCTCCAACTCCTCGAACTGCGCGTAGGCCAGCTTCAGGTCGCCAGCGACGGCGCGGAAGGCCGCCCGCTGCGCCTTGCCCCCTACCCGTGACACCGACTTGCCCACATCGACCGCCGGCAGCACGCCCAGCTCGAACAGCGTGGGCGAGAGGTAGATCTGCCCGTCCGTGATCGAGATCAGGTTGGTGGGGATGTAGGCCGCGATGTTCTGGGCCTCGGTCTCGACGATCGGCAGCGCCGTCAGCGAGCCGCCGCCGCGGGCACAGCCCAGCCGCGTGGCGCGCTCGAGCAGGCGCGCGTGCAGGTAGAAGATGTCGCCGGGGTAGGCCTCGCGGCCCGGCGGGCGCCGCAGCAGCAGCGACAGCTCGCGGTAGGCCCGCGCGTGGTGCGTCAGATCGTCGTACACGATGAGCACGTCGCGGCCCCGCTCCATGAAGTACTCGGCCATGCTCGTCGCGGCGTAGGGCGCGATGTACTGCAGGCCCGGGGCGTCGTTGCCCTCGGTGACCACCACGACGGTCGACGCCAGGGCCCCCCTTTCGCGCAGATCGGCGACGACCTGGGCCACCGCCGAGGCGCGCTGGCCGATGGCGCAGTAGACACACACCACCCCCTGATCGCGTTGGTTGAGGATGGCGTCCACCGCGAGGGCGGTCTTGCCCGTCTGCCGGTCGCCCAGGATGAGCTCGCGCTGGCCACGGCCGATGGGGATGAGCGCGTCGACCACCTTGACGCCCGTCTGCAGCGGGACCC
>CALBMW010000734.1 GCA_937896275.1 uncultured Myxococcales bacterium | reverse complement strand
CACAGCGCCACCGCCTGACCGATCCAAAGGACGGTCCGCGGGCAGCGGCGCCGCGGATTCGCGCACCTGGGCGCCGTTGACACTCTGGCCTCCGTCCGACTAGAAAGGTCGGCCATCCTATACGCGCGGGCCGCGCGGCGCGCGACCCCCAACGAGTGAGCGAGCGCCATGACCTGGGACCACAAGCGCATCCGGCGGACCTTCCTCGACTACTTCGTCGATCACCCGACGCTGCCGCACCGCGAGGTGCCGTCGTCGCCGATCATCCCCCGGGACGACCCGACGCTCCTGTTCACGAACGCGGGCATGAACCAGTTCAAGGCGCTCTTGCTTGGCCAGGAGCGTCGGGACTACACGCGCGCCTGCTCGGTGCAGAAGTGTGTTCGCGCGGGCGGAAAGCACAACGATCTCGACGCGGTGGGCAAGGACGGCAGGCACCTGACCTGGTTCGAGATGCTCGGCAACTGGTCCTTCGGCGACTATTACAAAGAGGCCGCGATCGCCATGGCCTGGGAGCTGTCGACGGAGATCTTCGGCCTCGATCGCGCCCACATCCACGTGAGCGTCTACAAGGACGACGACGAGTCGGTGGCCATCTGGCAGGACGTCGCGGGCCTGCCCAAAGAGCGCATCCATCGCTTCGGCGACGTCGAGCGGGGCGACGACGAGAACTTCTGGTCGATGGGCGACACCGGCCCCTGCGGCCCGTGCACCGAGCTGTTCTATGACCTCGGCCCCGAGGCCGGCGATGGTCCGACGGACTACATGGGCGGCGAGGGCGACCGCTACATGGAGTTCTGGAACAACGTCTTCATGGCCTTCGACCGCAAGGCCGACGGCAGCACCCAACCCCTGGCGCTGCAGTCCGTCGACACCGGCATGGGCATGGAGCGCGTCACCATGATCCTGCAGGGGAAGGTGTCGGCCTACGAGACCGACCTCTTCCAGCCGATCATCCGTGAGGCGGCCAAGCTGTCGGGGGCGGACTGGAACGACGCCGAGCGTCGGATCGACCTGCAGGTGGTGGCCGATCACCTGCGCTGCCTGACCTTCACGATCAGCGAGGGCGGCCAGTTCTCCAATGAGGGGCGCGGCTACGTGCTGCGACGCATCCTGAGGCGCGCGGTGCGTCACGGCCGTCGCCTGGGGCTCGACGAGCCCTTCCTCGGGCGCCTGGTGCCGCGGGTCGCCGAGCTGTTCGAGGGCGTCCACGACCTGCCCGCCCACATCGTGCAGAACACGGCCGATGCGTTGAGCGAGGAGGAGGCGCGCTTCTTCCGCACGATCGATCAGGGGATGGGCCGCATCCACCAGATCATGACGGCCAAGAAGGACGACGCGAAGGTCATCACCGGCGACGAAGCCTTCAAGCTGTACGACACCTACGGCTTCCCCGTGGACCTGACCGGCATCGAGGCGGCCGAGCACGGCTTCACGGTGGACGAAGCCGGCTTCGTGGCCGCGATGGAGGCCCAGCGCGAACGCTCCCGCGAGGGGGGCGCGTTCAAGGACGACGCGGGCGACTGGCACGTGGTGCGCGAGGGCGGCGGTCTGGGCTTCACGACCTATGGGCGCGCGCGGCTCGAGACCTCGGTGCTGCGTTGGCGTCACAAGCTGCCCGTCGCGGGTCAGGACCCGGGATCGGCGGCCGCCGGCGCGGGGGCCGATCGCGTCGAGCTGGTGCTCGACGAGACGCCGCTCTATGCCGAGAGCGGCGGCGAGGTGGCCGACCACGGCTGGCTCGATGGTCCCGGCTTCACGGTGGTCATCGACGACGTGCAGAAGATCAACGGCATCGTGCATCACGTCGGCACCGTCACCTCGGGCACCGTGCGGCTCGGACCACACGACCGCGTGCAGGTGCACGTCGACGAGGCGCGTCGCCAGAAGAAGACGATTCATCACACCGCGACGCATCTATTGCACGCGGCGCTCAAGGTGGTGGTGGGGCCACACGTCGAACAGAAGGGGTCGGTCGTGGAGCCCGATCGGCTGCGCTTCGATTACAGCCACGGCAAGCCGCTGACCGACGCCGAGATCGACGCGATCGAGGACTGGGCCAACGCGCGCGTTCGCGCCAACGAGCCGGTGCAGGTGACCGAGGACGTGCGGCTCGACGAAGCCAAGGCGCAGGGCGTGGTGGCGCTCTTCGGCGAGAAGTACGGGGACCGCGTGCGCACCGTGCGCGCGGGCAGCGACAGCTTCGAGCTGTGCGGAGGCAACCACGCTCGGCGCACGGGAGACATCGGCCAGGTGCGGGTGACCAGCGAGAGTGGGGTCGCCGCCGGCGTGCGCCGTATCGAGGCGGTCGTGGGGCACGCCGCCGAAGCGCTGGCGCGCGAGGAGCGCGGTCGCCTGCGCGCTGCGGCGGGGCTGCTCAAGACGGAGCCCGCGCGCCTCGTGGAACGCATCGAGGGCCTGATCGAGGAGCAGCGGGCGCTCAAGAAGGCGCTCGAACACCTCCGACGCACCGGAGGCGCGGTCGACGCCGACGCCTTGCTGGCCGCCGCCGTGAGCGTCGCCGGCGTACCCGTGGTGGCGGCGCACGTGACCGTCGACTCGCGCGAGACGCTCGCGGCGCTCGCCGACCGGCTGCGCGACAAGCGACCGGACGGCGTGGTGGTCCTGGGCGCGGAGATCGACGGCGCCGCGGCAGTGTTGGCCGCGGTGGGCCCTTTGCTGAAGGGCGACAAGCGGTTCCACGCCGGCAACATCGTACGCGCGGTGACCGAGCTGCTCGACGGCCGCGGGGGCGGTCGCCCCGACTTCGCCCAGGGGGGCGGCAAGGCGCCCGAGCGGCTGGCCGAGGCGATGGCCCGGGTGCCG
>CALBMW010000733.1 GCA_937896275.1 uncultured Myxococcales bacterium | reverse complement strand
TGGCTTCGCGGTCCGCGCGTTCACCCCCCGGGGGGGCCTCGAGGCCCGCGCCGCCCAGGTCGCGTCGGCCTTGCGCGACCTCGCCGCCGAAGGCCACGCCGGCCCCCGCTTCGCGCTCGGTCACGGCCTCGGCGGCACCGCACTGCTGCGCGCCGCGGCCCTGGGCCCGGCGCTGGCGGGCGTCGTGCTCATCTCGGCCCCCCTCGCCTTTGGCGCCGAGGCCCGCGCCGTGCGGGCGTTGTGGGCCCGTCGGCCGCGCACCTGGGCAGATCTCGACGCTGACTGGGCCGGTCGCCTGCTCAGCCGCGACCTGCCGCCCCCCGTGCGGCACGCGTTCGTCACGTCCGGCCTCGCCCCGCTCGACGCGTTGATCGACTGGCGAGATCGCGCCGGTGAGGCCCGCGCCCCGGTGCCCGACGCGGCGCTCGACGCCCTCCGCGCTGCCGCGCCGCGGCCCACCCTGTGCCTCGTGAGCCCCACCGACGGGCTGCATCCCCCCTGGGTTTGCGATCCCGCTGCCTTCGGCCTGCGACCGGTCGGCCTGGAACGCTGGCTGGTGTCGCCGGTCGACGGCGCCTCGCGGCACTTTGGCGACCTGGATCTGGTGCTTCATCCGAGGGCGCGCAGCGAGATCGATCCGCGCATCGAGGCTTGGCTCTCCGCGCACGTCGGATGACCTGTGGCTGCGCCAACATGGCGAATATGCAACGGTTATCGTGTTTGCGGTTATGATGCGAGTCAGCCGCCTGGCATGATCGAACACTCAGCAAAATGGGTGTCGTTTTCTTGCGCGAACCGAATCCCGATGTAAGCCTTGTGAGGCGTGGCGGTCGCGTCGCGCTTCTGGCCGGGGGGGCTTCGGTGGACGAACCATTGACCGTACTGACCGTAGAGCAGCTTCGCGACTACCCGATGCTGTACGTGGACGACGATCCGACCAGCCTCGAGCTCTTCGCGAACTTCTTCGGCGGCGTCTTCACCGTGCGACTCGCCGCGAACGCCGAGGAGGCGCTCGCTGCGCTCGATCGCGAGGACATCGCCATCGTGGTGACCGATCACCGGATGCCGGGCATCTCGGGCGTCGAGCTGTGCGGGCTCGTCAGGGAGCGCCACCCCGCGGTGCTGCGCGCGGTGCTCACGGCGCACGGCGATCAGAGCACCGCCATCGACGCCATCAACCGCGGCGGCGTCCACCGATTCTTCACGAAGCCGTGGAACTGGGCCGACGTCCAGCCCGTCCTGACCGATCTGGTGGTGCGGGCGCACCTCGATCACACGGTGCGCACCTTGCGCCGGGCGATGCTGGAGCGCGAGCGTGACGGGGCCCTGGCTCAGACGCGCGCCCTCATCCTGCACGATCTCTCGAACATGACGGTGCCCCTGTCGGCGGGCCTCGAGCTGGTGCGCAGGCGCGCGCAGGCGCTGGCCCATGTGGGCGATGGGCAGGCGGTCCGCGCCCTGCTCGAGGAGGTCGACATGCTCGACGAGGCGGTGGGTCACCTCGTCGAGATCCACCAGCGCGGGCGCTACGTCGCGCCCAGCGCCCGGGCCGAGGCGCCCAACACCCCGATCATCGACGTGGCCCGCCTGGTGACCGAGTTGGTGTCGCGGGACCAGCGCGCGGCGCGCATCGAGATGCACTGCCCGCGAGACCTGAACGTGAGGGCCGATCGCGTGAACGTGGTGCGCATCCTGATGAACCTGGTCCGCAACGCCTGCGAGGCCGGCGACCATGACGCGTCGGGCGACGAGCGGGGGTCGGCCGCGACGGGCGGGCCGCGCAGGGCCGTCGCCGAGGTCAGGGTCGGCGCGCGCGTGGCGAGTGGCGGGCAGGTCGAGGTGATGGTGGACGACACGGGCCCCGGCGTGCCCGCGGAGCTGCGTGACCGCATCTTCGACCTGCGGGTCAGCAGCCGCGCCGACGAGGGTCGGGGCCTGGGCCTCTACGTGGCCCGGCGACTCGCGGAGGCCGAGGGCGGCACCCTCGAGCTCGGCGAGCATCCGGCGGGCGTCGGCGCTCGCTTCGTGCTGACGCTCCCCGGCGGCCAGACGGCCTCCACCCGCGCGGTCCGCGACAGTCGGTACGCCTCGGCGTGAGTCGCCGCTCCGTTCCCGGCGGCGCCGCCTCGGCCATCCGTCGATCATCTCGAGCAATCCGTCGATCCTCTCGGCGAAGGGCGGTGCGTCGAGGCGTCCCCAGGCGTCCGCCCGTCTCCGCGCGCGCGCCGTGCCCTGGCTCCCCGGCGCGGAGCGCGCTATAGACGCCCCATGATCGAAGGGACGCGGCGCCGCACCCGGGGGGTGGTGGCTGCCGGTGATCGACAGACGGCGCGCGCGGGCGCCTTCGCACTCGAGCAGGGCGGCAACGCGGTGGACGCCGCGGTCGCGGCCGCGTGCGCGGCCTTCGTCTGCGAGCTGCCGCTGGCGGGTCCGCTCGGCGGCGGCGTGATGGTGGCCCGCGCCGATCACGGTGACCCCGTCGCGCTGGACTTCTTCGCGCGCGTGCCCGGCCTCGGTGGCCAGAGGCCCGCGCACCTCGACTTCGCACACGTCGAGGTCGACTTCGGCGCGGCAACGCAAGTCTTTCACGTGGGGCGCGCCGCCGCCGCGGTGCCGCTGGCCCTGCCCGGCCTGCTCGAGGCCCACCGCCGATTCGGGGCGTTGCCGCTCGACGTGGTCGTCGCGCCCGCGGTCGAGCTGGGCCGCGGTGGCTACACGCTGGGCGCCGGCGTCGCCTTCGTCTTCCGCCTGCTCGAGCCGATCCATCGCTGGAGCCCAGCCTGCTGGGCCCTCGTGAGCGACGCGTCCGGGCAGCTGGCCGCCGCCGGGTCGCGGCTCGACAACCCGCAAATGGCGGGCGTGCTCGCCGACGTGGCGGCGCGGCCCGCGCGGGTGTTCGATCTCTACGCCGAGCTCGTCGCCCACTTCGGCCCGTCCGCGGGCGGCTTGATCACCGCCGCCGACGTTGGGCGGCTCGAGGTCCCGCAGCGCCGCCCCGTCGAGGTGGCGCATCGCGGCTGGCGCCTGGCCACCATGCCCGCCCCCTCGAGCGGCGGAGCGTTGGTGGCCCTGGGACTGCGCCTGCTGGCCGACGTCGATCGCCACCCCTTCGGCTCAGCGGGGCACTATGCGGCGCTCGTCCGCGTACAGCACATCCTCCTCGGCGTGCGCGGGCCCTCCTTCGATCTCGACGTCCGCGAGCCCGGCTTCGTCGAGGCGTTGCTGGCCGACGAGCGCGTCGCGGCCCTGGCGGCGTCGGCCCCCGTCGCCCACCCCGACCACCCGCTCGGCTCCACCACCCACATCAGCGCCCTCGACGAGCACGGCGGCGCGGTGGCCGTCACCCTCACCAACGGCGAGGGCTGCGGCCACGTACTGCCGGGCACCGGGATTCAGGTCAACAACCTGCTGGGCGAGGAGGACATCAATCCGCGCGGCTTCCACGTCGATCCGCCCGGCATGGCCATGGGGACGATGATGGCGCCGACCCTCGGCCTCGGACCGCGGGGGGAGACGCTGGCCCTCGGCAGCGGCGGCAGCAACCGCCTGCGCAACGCGATCCTGGCCACCCTGAGCCACCTGCTGAGCCACGGCGTCGAGGCCCGCGATGCCGTCCGCGCGCCCCGCGTCCATGCCGAGGGTGGCCGCGTGTGCTTCGAGCTGGCCGATCTCGCCCCGGACGCGCGCGCCCTGCTCAGCGGCCTGCCGGGGGCCGCGGCCTTCGCAGAGCGCAACATGTACTTCGGCGGCGTGCACACCGCGACGCACCTGCACGGCGACTTCGGCGGCGCGGGCGATCCCCGGCGTGGGGGCCACGTCGAGACCGTGAGCTGACGAGCCGTCGGGCGCTCGCCCGTTCGGGACGCGCCCGCGGGCACGGTCGTGGTGGTCACCGGGCGGCCGCCGACGCGCCGTCGCTCCGCCATCGGATGATCCCTCACGGGCCCTCGGTGCGTCGGCATGTGTGGCGTGATCGTGGGGGTCTGCCGGCAGAACGCCGGCCCGATCGGTGGCCTGAGGGACGACCCGCGGCCGCGCTACGGGCTTACCACCACGGGTGCGTTGCGCGCCGGCTCGCGGCGGATTAGCTTGGGTGCCGTGAGCGCCCGTTCGGACGACGCCATCCTGGCAACATTGGTCGACGACCTGCCCCTCGCGGTCTGGGTCGCCCGTGCGCCCGGGGGAGAGTTCGTGTACGCGAACGCTCGCTTCGCCGACATCATGGGCCAGGCCGGCCTCGGCAACGTGGCGGTGGGCGAGTACGCAGAGCCGTACGGCATCTACGGCACCGACGGCGCCCTCTACCCCGAGGGCTCGATGCCCTTCGTCCGCGCGCTGCGGGAGCGCCACTCCGTGATGGTGGACGACATCGTCATCCATCGCGGCGACGGGCGACGCATCAACGTCCGGGCCCACGCCCGCCCCGTGTTCAGCCCCGAGGGCGAGGTGACCCACGTCGTCATCGCCTTCTCCGACATCACCGCCGAAGCACGCGCCGAGCGCGCGCTGGAAGAAGTCGTGGCCGAGCAGGCGTTCGTCCTCGAGCACATGGGAGACTTCGTCTACCGCCATGACACCGACGGCGTGTTCTTCTACCTGTCGCCGGCCGTGGAGTGGATCACGGGTCACTCCGTCGAGGACTGGAAGGGCCACTACGGCCAGTTCATGACCGATCACGTCGACAACGCCCGTGTGCACGCGCTGACGGACGCCGCTCTGCGCACCGGTGAGCGGCAGCCCGCCTATCGGGTCGAGGTGCGGCACGCCGATGGCCGCCCCATCACGCTCGAGGTGAACGAGCAGCCCTACCGGCAGGGCGGTCGCGTGGCCGGCATCGTCGGGGTCGCCCGGGACGTCACGGCGCACGTCGCTGCCGAGCGCGCCAGCCAGGCGCTCAACCAGCGTCTCACCGAGAAGAACCGTGAGCTCGAGGACATCATCCACATCGCGTCACACGACCTGCGCACGCCCCTCGTGAGCCTGGGCGGCTTCGCGTCCGAGCTGGCGGAGCTCGTCGATGGCATCGAGCCGGACCTGCTGCCCCCGGCGCTGCAGGACGACGCGCGGTTCCTGGGCACCCGCATCCGGCGCAGCGTCGAGCGCCTGGATCGACGCCTCTCTGGACTGCTGACTCTCTCGCGCCTCGGGCGCATCGACAGCTGTAACGAGCGGGTGGACGTCGAGGCTCTCTTCGCAGGGTTGGTCGAGGACGCCTCGGTGCCGCTGGCGCGGGCGGGGGCCACCCTCGAGATCGGCCCACTGCCGGCCTGCCGCGGAGACAAGGCCCAGCTCGCGCAGACCTTCGGCAACCTCGTCGACAACGCCATCAAGTACCTCGACCCCGACCGACCCGGGCGCATCGTGGTGTACGGCGAGCGTGTCGGCGACCAGGTCGCCTATATCGTCGCCGACAACGGCGTCGGCATCGCGCCCGCCTTTCGGGACAAGGTCTTCCAGATCTTTCACCGCCTCGACCCGCGCTGGTGCGCCGGCGAGGGGCTGGGCCTGACCATCGCCCAGCGCATCGTGGCCCGCCACGGCGGCCGCATCGAGATTTCCGACAACCCCGGTGGGGGGGCGCGGTTCACCGTGATGCTGCCGGCTGGCTGACATCGCGGGCGCTCTCCACCGAGGACGACAGGCCGACAGGAAGCCGCCATGAACGATCATGACCCCATCGACCCCATCGACCCCATCGACCGTATCGCCGAGCTCGTCGAGGACGGCGACTACGAGGGGGCGCTCGACGCGCTCGGCAGGTCGTCGGCGCAGGACAACGCGTCGCTGGGCCGGGCGCAGGCCCTCGAGATGCTGGCGCGGCAGGGGTTGGGCGACGAGGCCGGGCTCGAGGCGCTGAGGGGGCAGATTGCCGTGAAGACCCGTGAGCGTGCCTTCGCGCTCGCCTACGCCGGTGAGCTGTGCGCGATGGACGCGGCCGACCAGGCGGCCTCCGTGCTGGAAGGGCTGCTCGACGACGAGGACGCGGACGACGCGCACCTGCCCTGGTTCTTCCTGGGGCTGGCCCGGCAGGCCTCGGGCGACGACCCCGGCGCCATCGACGCCTTCGACAGCGCGCTCGAGCTGAACATGGCCTTCGAGGACGCCATGCTCGCCCGCGCCGAGAGCCAGCAGGCGCTGGGCGATCTCGAGGGCGAGGCCTGTAGCCTCGAGCTCTACGCCGAGGCCGATCCGGACGACCGCACGCGGTGGATCGACCTGGCCGTCTGCCACGGTCGGCGCGGCGACGTGCAGGCTGCCAACTCGGCCTTCGAGCACGCGGCCGAGGCCCCCGCGATCGACGAGGAGGACGACATCGCCCTCTACTACGCCTGGGCCCAGGTGGCGCGCCTGCTCGACGACGGCGACCGTCTCACCCGCGCGATCAAGAAGCTCATCGCCGAGGCGCCCGAGGATCCGCGCACCCTCCTGGCGCGAGGCTTCGCCGCTGACCGACAGGGGCTCGCCAAGCCGGGCTGGAACATGTTCGAGCAGGCCTTCGACGCGGCGGCCGAGGCGCTGGATCTGGTGCTGCTGAACTACACGGCGGAGTGCGCCTTCGAGTTCGTCGACAAGCACGGCCTGATCGAGGAGCAGGCCCAGCTCGTCGAGATGGTGTTCGACGAGGGCGTCTTCAGCGAGCTGGTGCTCGAACACGTGCGGCGGCTCGGCGGCGCGGCCGAGGCCGACGCGATCGACTTCTCGGTGGCGGTGCGCGGCACGCTCCCCGCTGACGAGGAGGAGGGGACCGCGGCGGCCCCCTACGTCCGATGGATGAGCGTGTGGGCCACCGACGCGCCCCAGGCGGGGAGCCTGGCCTGCGCCCTCGAGACGCAGGCCGGCGGCGAGCAGGTCGTCGTCGAGGCGATCGAGGCCGGAGAGCCCGGTGGTGTACAGCGACTCGGCGTCTGGTGGATCAGCCCGGACCGCGCTCTGGAGGCGTGATCTCCGACCCGGCGACGCCCAGCAACCGCAAGGCCTCGCCGGTCAGCCTCCAGGTGGTCCAGCCGTCCATCGGCAGCGCGCCGAGCGTTCGGTAGAAGCCGATCGCCGGCGTGTTCCAGTCCAGCACCGACCACTCCATGCGTGCACAGCCGCGCTCGCTCGCCAAGCGTCCGAGCGCGGTGAGCAGGGCCCGCCCCACGCCACGGCCCCGGGCCTCGGGGACCACGAACAGATCCTCCAGATACAGTCCGTGGCGCCCGCGCCAGGTCGAGTAGTTGTGGAAGAACAGCGCGAAGCCCACCGGGCAATCGTCGAGTTCGGCGATCAGGCACTCGAAGGGGGGCGGCGTCCGGGCGAGCTGAGAGGCCAGCTCGTCCGCGGTGGCGACGACGGCGTCGGGTTCGTGCTCGTAGGCGGCGAGCTCGCGAATGAGCCGCAGCAGCAGGCCTGCGTCGGCGGGGAGGGCGAAGCGGAGGTGGAGGTCCATCGGGGCAGGGTGCCACAGGACGCCGCCCGCGTCAGGGGGCGCTCGGTTCAGGTGGAGAGGATTCAGCTTCGCGCCCGGAGGATCAGGTCCAGCTGCGCTCGAAGTTTCGGGCGTTCTTGGCGCGGAAGGCCTCCTCGACGTCGATGTCGAGCCGGTTGGCGATGGCGAGCAGGTAGTTGAGCACGTCGACGATCTCTTCGGCGATGTTGGCGCGCGCCGCTCCTCGGGTGGCCTCGAGGTCGGTGGGCTCGCCTTCGGAGAAGATGCGTTCGTAACGCCGGATGCCCTTGGTGAGCTCGCCGACCTCCTCGACCATGAGGAAGACGTTGTGGACGAGATCGACGTCGAGCCAGCCGTGGTGGGTCTCGAGCGCGTGCACGTGCGCTTGAAGATCGGCCAGCGTGGGGTGCTCGGGGAGGGTGGTCATGGGCAGTGATCTCCTCAGCCGACGAGGCCGGGGAGGGCCCGCTCGCCCGTGTCGCCGAAGCTGTCGATGTCGTGCCCCGTCGCGCGCGCGACCGAGGCGAACAGGCCGCCGTGGCGGCGCCCACCCAAGTCGAGCAGGCGCCCCGTGTCTACCCTGCCGCCGCCGCGCCCCGCCAGCACGAACGGCATGGGCGAAGTCGAACTGCGCGGCCCACCAGCGTTGGTGCTGCGCATGGGCGGCGAACCGCCTGGCGCGCGCGTTGGGCACCGGCGGCGAAGCGCTGGATCAGAGGCCCCGGCTCATGAGAACGTGTGTCGCCGGTCAAACCGCGGGGCCTCTGCGACGCCGAGCACCGCGCCGGCATCGTTCGGATGCCCGAAACGACCATCTGCAGGAGAACCAGGATGCAGCAGTACACCGCCGCCCTCATCACCGCCGCCTTCCTCATGGGTGGCGCGACCACTGCCCTCGCGTGCCCAGGCAAGGTGGCCGCGGCCGCCTCGGAGCAGTCCTTCGCGATGGTCGAGCTCGACCAGCTCAGCGCGTGGGTCGACGAGGGCAAGGTGAAGGTCTTCCACGCCACGAGCGCGGAGAAGTTCGCGCAGGGTCACATCCCCACCGCCCAGCGCGTCGACTATGAGGGGCTGACCCCCGAGGCCCTCGGCGGCGACAAGGCGGCCCGGGTCGCCTTCTATTGCCAGAGCCAGCAGTGCGGCGCGTCCGAGAAGGCCGCCAAGGCGGCCGTCGGCCTCGGCTTCGCCAGCGTCTTCGTCTTCAAGGGCGGGATCGACGGCTGGCGCGACGCGGGCAAGAAGGTCGAGATCACCGCGGCCGCGCCGGCGACCGGCAAGGCTCGCACCGACGGCTGAGCCCGGCGTCGCCCGTGCCCCTCACCAGGGGTCCGGCAGCACCAGATCCCCCGACTTCTCCAGCACGAAGCCCACCGTGAGCTCGCGCAGCTCGCCGGGCTGCAGCCGCACCGTCAGGCGCACCAGCCCGTCCTCGTCGGGGTGCGGCGTCCCCTCGCTGCACCAGCGCTCCGAGGGCTTGATCTCGAGCGCCCGCAGCTCGCTCACCGGCAAGCGCAACCCGACCTCGGCCTCACCCTCGCCGGCGCCCGCCCACGTGAGCGTGACCTCGGTCACGAAGTGGGTGCGATCCTTGGCCAACATGCGCTCCTCGGTGCGGCGCACGCGCCGGCAGCGGACGCTCCACCGGTCGTCACTGCCGAAGGACTGCTCGAAGCGCTCGCCGGGGCCCACGTACACGACGTCGCCCTGGCCGACCCACGCGCCGTCGCGCTGCAGCGTCACGGGGCCCGCCAGGATCGGCGTGGCGGCCTCGTTGGCCAGCGCTGCTCGCCAGAAGACGTGCGGGGCGAGCTCGGGTCGGCAGACCCGCGCCAGCGTCGCGGTGGTGGTGAACCCGCCCACCGCGACCTTGTGGGGTCGCCCGTCGGCGGGGATGCTCACCCGCCCCGGCGGGCTCAGCTCGCGGGGCTCGCCGCCGTCGTAGACCCCGGGTACGGCGTCGCGTCCGTCGTCCTTGCGGGCGGCCTCGGTCCGGTGCTCGAGCACGATGCGCTTCTTCTCGACCTTGGGCTGCAGCGCCGGCCGGTCCGCGACCACCTCGGGCAGCGTGGCGCCCGCGCCGGGGCGGTCGGTGCTGAGCACCAGCTCGATCGCGTCCCAGTCCTCGCCGGTGGCCTGCCAGACCGTGCCGTGCGTCGTCCAGGCGAGGCGAGCGTCTTCGCGCAGGTGAGCCTCGTGGCTGGGGCGCCACATCGCGCACGGCACGACGCCGCGCACCGTCAGCGTCGCGGGCCCGGCCGCGTCGGCGAAGACGTCGATCTCCAGGTCGCACACCGGACGCGGGCGTCGGGCCCCGGCTGCGTCGACGAGCGCGCGCT
>CALBMW010000732.1 GCA_937896275.1 uncultured Myxococcales bacterium | reverse complement strand
ACCACGTCGCGGCGCGCCCGGACAGGCTCGACCGGCTGCACGGGCTGCAGGAGGCGCTCGGTGGGCGTCCGCTTGAGCAGCTTGTCGATGCGCCGGGGATCGGACTCGTCGGCCATGGCGCCCACAATAGCGAAACCTCGCGCCGTTAACATTCTTTCGTGGCGCACTTCTTGCTGATGCCGGCGCCACACGATTCGACCGGGGAAAACGCATGCTGAGGTACCCAGGCTTGATGTTGTGCTGCGCGCTCGCCGCGCTGCCGGGGTGTATCGAGGACAGCAGCAGCCCGGCCGACGAGTCGGCCCAGGCCGACGCCACGGCGGCGCCGCCGGCGGACGGCGGTGGAGGCAACGGCGGCGCGATGGCCGACGCCGCGCGACCGCTGCCACCCGACGTCGGGCCCGACGCGGCCCCCCCTCCCGGGCCGGACGTCACCCCCCCCTGCGGCAACGAGGACGACCTCGCGCCCAACCAGAACATCGGCGACGCCTCACCGGTCGACACGGCCTTCCTGCGCCAGGATCTGTTCCTGTGCCCGGCCTCCGACGACTGGCTGATCCTGCCGCTGCAGGCGGGCCAGAGCGTCACCGTGCAACTGCTCGCCGACCCCCCCGAGGCGAACCTCGACGTGGCGATCACCGACGCGGACGGCAACGCTCTCGCGACCGGCGAGGCGCCCACCGGGCAAGAGACCTTCGACTTCCAGGCACCCTCGGCGGGCACCTACTACGTCCACGTCTACGCCACGGGAGACGACGCGGCCTTCTACGCCCTGTCGATCCAGAGCGCCTGCTCCATGGACGCCGCCTGCGGCGAGGGTCAGGTCTGCGATCGCTTCCAGTCCGCGTGCGCCCCCTTCGAGGGCCCGGCCGCCTGCGGCGACGACATGTTCGAGCCCAACGACCGCGACGCCGACGCCAGCGGCATCGCCGCGCCCACCGGCGTCGACGCCACGATCTGCGGCGCCGACCGTGACTGGTATGCCTTCGCCGCGGGTGACGGCGACAGCTTCGATCTGCTGCTCAGCTTCCCCGAGGGCGAGGATCTCGACGTGTTCATCGTCGAGGCCGGCACCGGGCGCACCGTCGCGTCGGCCACCGCGGACGCGCGCTTCAATCCCGAGCGGCTCGGCCTCTCCTTCCTGCCCGCCGGCCGCTACTTGATTGGCGTCTTCCTCTACGCGCCGGACGGCGGCGCGCGGGCGTCGGTCGACTACCACCTCGAGCTCGCCGGCCGCTCCGGTCAGTGTGAGATCAACCGCGATTGCCTCAACGACGGGCTGCCGATCTGCGCCGACGGCATCTGCCACCCCGTCGAGGAGGACCGCACCGTCCCGCCGGGCGGCGCCTGCGGCTCGGATCGCAACTGCAGCGCCGCGGCCGAGTTCTGCTTCACGGGCGGCCCCGGCGGCCACGACAACTTCTGCACGGACACGTGCGGCGACGACGCCGACTGCGACGCTCTGGGCAACGGCTCGACCTGCCAGCCCATCGACCGCCGCACGGCCATCTGCGTACCGGCGTGCCGGGGCGACGACGACTGCAGCACCTTCCGCACGTGTGAGGGTGGCACCTGTGAGTTGCGGGGCGAGTGCCGCGTGGACAACGACTGCGGTGACGGTGAGGTCTGCCGGAACACCGACTTCGGCGCCTACTGCAGCCTGCCGCCGCCGCCTCCGCAGTGCGGCGTCGACATGGGGTTCGAGCCCAACGAGGGCGCGGGCACGGCCACCCCGATGATGCAGGACGAGGCGGGCGCCGCTCATTTCGAGGGCCTGCACATCTGCGACGGCGATGACGACTGGTTCGCCCTCACGGTCGCCGCGGACAAGGCCGCGTGGCTCCTCACCGTCTCAGTGGGCTTCCGGGCGGGCGTGGACATCGACGTCTACCTCTATGACGCCGCCGGCAACCTGGTCGGGGCGGCCACCAGCCCCGATCAGACCGAGGAGGTCATCGAGGCGCGCTTCATCGCCCCGGGCGAGTACATGCTGCGCGTCGACCAGTTCTCGAGCGACGCCCTGACCGACACCGAGTACGGCGTGAACGTCGAGATGGTCGACAACGACGACGGCTGCACGGCCGACGGCAACGAGTGCGGCGCGACCGATCCCCTCCGCGCCTCCTGCGACGCCGAGACGGGCGCCTGTCAGGCGCTGGACGGCGCCGGAGAGGTTCCGCTCGGCGGCCGCTGCGACAGCGACGACGATTGCACGGGCGAGGCCGAGGCGTGCTGGGTGTTCGAGGGCGGCGCCCAGGGCTGGAACATCTGCACCATCAGCTGCCGCGCCGAAGAGGACTGCGCCGCCATCGAGGGCACCGTCTGCACGGACTTCCAGCAGTTCGCGGTCTGCCTGCCCCCGCGCTGATCGGGGGGGGTCAAGACTCGCTACTTGACATATAGCCAGCCCAAAAACCTCCGGCAGCCTATATGTCAAGTAGCTAGTCTTGACCCCTGTCGCGACCCCTGTCGCCGTCCGCCGCCCCCCCGCGCCGGCCCCCCGCGCCGGCCCCTCGAGGACGCCCGCCAGCAGGGCCCGCTTGTCCGCGTGCAGCGCCAGCACTCCCTCCTCGAGCGTGCCGCGCGCCACCGCACGGATGGGGGTCAAGACTCGCTACTTGACATATGGCCCGGCCAAAATTTCCGGCGGCGTATATGTCAAGTAGCTAGTCTTGACCCCCTTCCGATCCCCCGCCGGCCTCGATCAGCGCCACAAGCTCCTCGGTCCGGAGCCCCGCCGCTGCGCCGGCCCCCTCGAGGACGCCCGCCATCAGCGCCCGCTTGTCCGCGTGCAGCGCCAGCACCCGCTCCTCGAGCGTGCCGCGCGCCACCAACCTGTAGATCGTCACAGGCTGGGTCTGCCCGATGCGGTGCGCGCGCGCCGTCGCCTGATCCTCGACCGCCGGATTCCACCATGGATCCAGGTGGATGACGTAGCTGGCCGCCGTCAGGTTGAGCCCCGTCCCGCCCGCCGTGAGCGAGATCAGCAGCACGTCCGCGTCGCCCCGCTGGAAGGCGTCGACCACCTCGGCGCGGCGCGCCACGGGCGTGCCGCCGTCCAGCATCAGCACGGTCGCGCCGTCCGCCTCGAGGGCGTCCCTCACCAGCACCAGCTGGCGCACGAACTGACTGAAGATCAGCGCCCGGTTGCCCTCGCCGCGCAGCTCGTCGACCAGCGCGCGCAGCGCCTCGAGCTTGGCCGACGTGGCCGGCGCGCCCGCGTCCACCAGCCGCGGATGACAGGCCAACTGCCGCAGCCGCGTCAGCGCCGTCAGCACCTTGACCCGCCGCTGCTGCTCAGGCATCGGGCCCTCGACCAGCCCGGCCAGCGCCGCCCGCCGCGCCGCCTGGTACCGCCGGTGCTCGCTCGGGCTCAGCTCGATCGACAGCGTCACCTCGACCCGCGGGGGCAGGTCCTGCGCCACCGCCGCCTTGGTGCGACGCAGGACGAAGGGCGTCAACACCCGCGCCAGGCGGCCCTGCGCCAGCCGGTCCCCCGCGAGGATCGGCCGCACGAAGGCCTCGCGAAAGTGCGCCGCGCTGCCCAGCAGACCCGGCAGCAGGAAGCGCAGCAAGCTCCACAGCTCGCCCAGGTGGTTCTCGAGCGGCGTCCCGGTCAACGCCAGCCTGAAGTCGGCGCGCAAGGCGAACGCCGCCCGCGCACGCCCCGTCGCCGCGTTCTTGATCGCCTGCGCCTCGTCCAGCACCACCGTGTGCCACGCCACCGCCGCCAGCTCGGCGCGATCCCGCGTCATCAGATCGTAGCTGGTCACGATCACGTCCCCGGCCCCCGCCCCTTCGAGCGCCGCCTCCCGCTGGGGCCCCCGGTAGGCCCTCACCCTGAGCCCCGGCGCGAAGCGCTCGGCCTCACGCGCCCAGTTGAACCCCACCGACGTCGGCGCCACCACCAGCGCTGGACCCTCCCCCGCGCGGTGCAGCAGCAGCGCCAGCGCCTGCACCGTCTTGCCCAACCCCATGTCATCGGCCAGGCAGGCGCCAGCCCCCCACGCCGCGAGCCGCGCCAGCCACGCGAAGCCCTCCACCTGATAGGGCCGCAACGCCGCGCGCAGTCCCGGCGGCACGACGGGCACGAGCGCCTCCGCCTCCCGCACCCGCCGCCTCAGCTCCAACCACTGCCGCGCCCCCTCGACCGAGGCGCCGTCATC
>CALBMW010000731.1 GCA_937896275.1 uncultured Myxococcales bacterium | reverse complement strand
GTGACACCCTGCTCGAGCGCCGGCCCCGCTTCCCCGAGGCCGAGGCCGAGCAGGCCGCCGGCGGGTGCACGGCGCCCATGCCCGGCCGCGTGGTCCAGGTGCTCGTCGCCTTGGGCCAGGCGGTGGTCCGGGGCGCGCCGTTGGTGATCCTCGAGGCGATGAAGATGGAGCAGACCCTGTTCGCGCCCGCCGACGGCGTGGTCGAGGCCGTGCTGTGCGCCGTGGGTGACATCGTCGAGGCCGGCGCCCCCTTGGTCGAGCTCGGGGAGTGAGCGCCGCCGGCCCTGGGCGGGCGGGCGTCTACCTGCTCTTCTTCGCCTCGGGCGTCGCGGGGCTCATCTACCAGGTCGTATGGGTCCGGGCCTTCGGCAACGCCTTCGGCAACACGGTGTACTCGGCCGCGCTGGTGACCGCGCTCTTCATGCTGGGCCTTGGCCTGGGCAGCTACCTGGGAGGCTGGCTGGCGGACCGGCGCTTTCGCCAGTCGCCGGGCACGCTCTTGCGGCTCTATGGCGCCTTCGAGCTGGGGGTGGGGCTGCTGGCCGCGGCCTTGGCCCTGGGGCTGCCGCTCTTCGGCGCCGTGTCGGCCGGCATCTCGAGCTATGTGCGGGGCCCCGACGGGTGGTTCACGCTGTCGGTGGGCTCGCAGGCGGCCCGCTACCTGCTCGCGGCCGCGCTCCTGCTGCCGATCACGACCCTGATGGGCGGCACGCTGACCGTCCTCATCCGTCACCTGGTGCGGGAGAGCACGCGCGAGGCGGGCTACACCATCGGCGTGCTCTACGGGCTGAACACGGCGGGGGCCGCGGTCGGCGCCATCGCGGTCGACTTCGCCCTGGTGCCGTCGGTGGGGCTGAGGGCCACGCAGCTGCTGGCGGTGGCGCTGAACCTGGGGGTGGGGGTCGTGGCCCTGCGCTGGGCGAAGGCGCTCGACGTCGGCGCGCCCCCGGCGGCCTCGGCGCCGGAGGCCCCGGCGAGCGCGGCCGATCCCGCGGGGCGGCGGCTCGTGATCTTCACCGGCGTGGCGATGTTGCTGTCGGGTGTGGGCGCCATGGGCTTCGAGATGCTGTGGCTCCGCTATCTGTCGTCGGCCCTCGGCGCGCGCCGCTCCACCTTCAGCCTGCTGGTGGGCGTGATGCTGGTGGGTATCTGGCTGGGCAGCTTCGCGGGCGGCTTCGTCGACCGTCGCTGGCGCCGCCCCGCGCTGGCCTACATGGCCGCCCAGTGCGGCTTCGTGCTCGCCGCCATCGCCGGCTTCTGGCTCTTCGATCCGCCCCCGCCCGACGCCCTCGCCCTGCTCGTCGACCACCCCACGCCGGGCCTCGGTCGCTCGCTCGCCGAGCTGTGGGCCCCGCTGGCGGTCATCCTGCAACTGGTGGGGGTGCCGGCGGTGCTGATGGGCTGCGCCTTCCCGCTGGGCAACGCCATCGTGCAGCGCTCAGCGGCGACGGTCGGGCGCCGCGCCGGGGCGCTCTACCTCGCCAACACGGTGGGGGCGGTGGCCGGATCGCTCCTGGCCGGCTTCGTGTTGCTCCCGGCGCTCGGCAGCCAGCGGAGCCTCCTGGTGCTGGGCGCGGTCAGCCTGGCCGCCATCGCGCCCCTGTATCTCGTCGCGGCGCCCGCCTCTCGGCCCACGCGCGCGGCCTTCGCGGTGGGCGCCCTGGTCGGCGCGCTGGCGCTGGCCGGTTGGGCGTCGCTGCCCCCGTCCTTCCTCGCGCGCCGCGCCTACGGGCCGCTGCAGGGTTCGGAGCGCCTGCTCACCTGGCGCGAGGGCATCGGCGAGACGCTGGTCGTCACCGAGACGCACGCCGGCTCGCGGCGCCTCTATACGAACGGTCACTCCATGTCGACCACGCTCTACAGCTCGCAGCGCTACATGCGGGCCTTCGCGCACCTGCCGTTGCTGCATCAGGACGCGCCGCGCCACGCGCTGGTGATCTGCTTCGGCGTGGGCAACACGGTCAACGCCGTCTCACGGCACCCCTCGATCGAAGGGATCGACGTGGTCGACCTGTCACGCGACATCCTCGAGCACGCGGCTTGGTTCGCCCGCTGGAACGAGGACGTCCTGAAGGATCCGCGCGTGTCGGTCTTCGTGAACGACGGCCGCCAGCACCTGCGGATGACCGACGCCCGCTATGACCTGATCACCCTCGAGCCGCCGCCCATCGATCACGCCGGCGTGGCCTCGCTGTACTCGCGCGAGTTTTACGCGTTGGCCCGCGAGCGGCTCGTCGACGGGGGCTTCGTCACGCAGTGGGTGCCGGCCTATCAGGCGCCCGCGGCCGTGCCCGCCCTCGTGCGCGCCTTCACCGAGGTCTTCCCCGACGCGATCATGCTGTCCGGCTGGCAGGCCGAGCTGATCCTGGTCGGCCGCCGAGGTGCGCCGCTGATCTTCGACCCGGACGCCGTCGAGCGCCGCCTGACCGAGCGCCCCGCCGTCGCGGCCGATCTGAAGGCCCTCGATCTCGGCTCGCTCACCGAGCTGGTCGGCACCTTCGTGGGCGGGCCGGCGGCCCTGGCGCGCGCCACCGAAGGCGCGGCGGCCCTCACCGACGACCTCCCCGTGCTCGAATACGTCCCCCTGGCGCCCGACACGCCGATCCCGCCGGCCCTGTTCGCGGTGGACGAGGTGGAGGTCTGGTGCCCGGCCTGCGGCCCCGACCGCCTGCCCTCGCTGCGCGCCTACCTGGGCAGCCTGGGGGCGCTGTACGCGACCACCCGCTTCCTGCTCACCGGCAACGGCCGCGAGGCCGCCGACCTGGGCGCCATCAACGCGGATCCAGCTCAGATTCAGAGGGCCTACCGAGGCAGTCGCTATCTGCAGCGCCTCTTCGCGCCCCGCCCGCCCTTCGTGCCCGCGGGGCGCTGAGCGGGGCGGGCCGGCACGGCTCAGACGATCGGCGTCCAGGTCGCGAGGCGGCGCGCCATCTCGTCGGCCGGCAGCGGGCGCGCGTAGAGGTAGCCCTGGCCGTAGTCGACGTCGAGATCGCGCAGGATCGCGGCCTCGGCGCGCCCCTCGATCCCTTCGGCCACGATCTTCATGTCGAGCCCCTTGGCGAGCCCCACGATCGATCGCACCAGCGACCGGCTCGAGGCGTCCTCGACCATGGCCCGGATGAAGCTCTGATCGATCTTCAGCGTGTCGGCCGGCAGGCTCTGCAGGTAGCTCAGGCTGCTGTAGCCCGTGCCGAAGTCGTCGATGGCGACGCTGGCGCCGCGGTCGCGGCAGGCTTGGAGAACCGAGCGCGCCGTCTCGGGCGAGTGCATCAGCAGGGTCTCGGTGATCTCGAGCTTCACCGCGCGGGGATCGGTGCCGGTTTCGGCCAGCGCGCCGTCGATGGCCTCGAGGAAGTCGGGCGACATGAAGTCCTTGCCCGAGAAGTTCACGCTCATGAAGGTCGGCGGCCGGTCGGCCACGGCCTGGAATCGACGCAGATCGTTGCAGGCCTGCCGGAAGGCCCAGCGCGTCATCGACACGATCAGGCCGCAGCGCTCGGCGGCCGGGATGAAGACGACGGGTGGCACCAGCCCGCGCTCCGGGTGGCGCCAGCGCATCAGCGCCTCGAAGCCGGCGACCGTGCCGTCCCGCAGCGACACCACCGGCTGATACCACAGCTCGAGCTGGCCGCAGTCGAGCGCGCCCTGGAGCTCTTGCTCGAGCCGGATCGCGGCCAGCGCCTCCTCGCGCGCCTCGCGGGTCAGCTCGCACTGGGGCCCCGCCTCGAGCGTGGCGCCGTCGTGGGTCAGGCGGTGCAGCGTGTCGCGCAGGTGGCCCAGCACGACCTGGATGCACATCCGAAGGATGGGATCCGTGCCCTCGATCCGCTGGTTGAGCTGCTCGCGGGTGATCATCAGCAGGACCGAGTCCTCGAGGGCGCGCGCGCTGGCCGAGCGGGGCTGGTCGTCGATGATGGCCATCTCGCCGAACAACTCGCCGGGCACGCGGCGCGCGAGGCTCAACTCGCCCCCCCCGGTGCGCGCGAAGATCTCGATCGAGCCTCGTTCCACGACGTAGGCGCAGTCGCCTGGGTCGCCTTGGGCGAAGACGACGTCGCCGGCTCGAAACGTGCGGCGGAACTCCATGTGCGTGCTCCCGGGTGGTCGCCGCAGGTTCGCAACGGTGGCGCACCAGATCAAGCGGTGGTTGACTGCCGCTGCGGGATGGGCCCGGCGAGACGAGTGGGAGTCGGCCGTGCGGCTGCTGGTGACGGGGGCGACGGGCTTCATCGGGCGACACGTCGTGCGCGCGGCGCTGGACGCCGGCGACTCGGTACGCTGCCT
>CALBMW010000730.1 GCA_937896275.1 uncultured Myxococcales bacterium | reverse complement strand
TGGGCGCTCGGCGCCACCACCGGGGACGGCGCCGCGATGGGCGGCGCGCTGCTCGGCACCGGCGCGCGATGGGCGCCGGGCGCCACCACCGGAGACGGGGCCACTTCGGGAGACGGCGCGGACGCCATGGGCGGAACGAAGTTGGTGGTCGGCAGGTCGTCGACCCGCGCCCGCAGGGGCTGGAGCGGGGGCATCGGCGGTGGAGCCGGGGGCGGCGCCGCGCGGCGCACCAGGGCGGCGGCCAGCTCCCTGACCTCGGAGGCCGCCGTCCAGTCGGCCATCGTCTCGTTCCAGACGACGTCTCCTCGGCCGACCTCGCCGCTGCGCACCAGATCGCACAGCCGCTCGAGCGGCATCGGGCCCACCTGCTCACCGTCGGGCGCGGCGTACCACTCCAGTTCGGGGGGCGGTGGCAGGGCGTCGCTGAGCACGGTGTGCTGCTCGACGACCGGGGCGGGGGCCGCGTGGGCGGCCACCGCGGCCAGCGCGGGCTGCGGCGTGTTCGCGCTCGCGAGGGGGTGATCCGCTTCGGGGTCGCGCACCACCATGATGTGCTCGCAGACCTTGCAACGGATCTTGAGCACCTTCCGCCGGACCTTCTCGTCCGCGATGGTGTAGCGGGTACCACACTGGTCGCACTTGAACTTCATGAGGGCGTCGATTGCTCTCCGGGCGAGCGCCTGGGCGTCCTGCGACCATGGTCGCGAGACGCGGAGCCTAGCAGCGGTCTGGGTCCGCGGCAACGTCACCGTCGGCTCGCTTCCCCGCGCCGACGACACCTTCGGGCGTCCAGCCCGCGTGAACCTCTTCTACGGCCGGCGAGGCCAAGCGGCTTGACGCGGTGTCGAACCATGAGTAGGATTCGCGGGTTTGACACAACCTAACCCCTTGACAAATCAACGTTTTCGGGGTTTCGCGCCGTCCACGATCGAGGGGCCCATGGCCTCGAGGCGGGCGGCAACGCGGGTCCGCGGCGGACCGAGCGACGGGGAGATCCGAATGAGGCGATGGCTGGGCGTAGCCCTTTGCACCGCGGCGATGGCCGCCTACGGGTGTGACGACAGCGGCGGGGGCAGCGAGACGCCCGCGGCGGACGTGGGTGGGGGCGGCGTCCCCGGA
>CALBMW010000729.1 GCA_937896275.1 uncultured Myxococcales bacterium | reverse complement strand
CCAACCTCATCGGCCTCTACGAGCGTCTGATCGACGTCGAGGGCCTCGGGGAGACGGACCTCCGGTGTCAGGCCACTTATGATGGCGTCACCCTCTCGTGGGTGGTGCAGGTGAGGCACACCCTCACCACCCAGGTGGTGGCGAACGGCGAGGTGGCGACGCCAGTGGCGACGCTGGCGGATCTCCTCCAGCTGCTGAAGGCCGTCTACAGCCATGACCAGATCCTCGATGATGCGACGAAGCAGTGCATCATCATGCAGGAGGACGGGGTCACCCCGGCGATCTCCTTCGACATGCAGGACGCCACGGGTGCCGCCTCCGCCCGCGAAGTCTTCAAGCTGCTGCGCAGCTGATGTTCCGTCTGCTCCGAGGTCTCGGCCATCCTCCCGTCGGGGAGTCCAACGCGCAGGGTCGCGGCGGGCCGCCGCCGATCCTCACGAGGGGGTTGGGCGGCCGCCGGCCGCAGACGGCGCGGCCGGAGAACTTCTGCACGCCCGTGTTCTGCTGGCACGTCTCGACCGAACTGCCCGCCGACCCGGGTAGCGTTCCCGTGAACTTCGGAGGCGAGCCCCTCCTGGTGACCGCGCCCGACGGCACCGCTTCACCGAACCCCTACCTCAATGGGGTGCCTCAGCAGACGGATCCCGCCGTCCCCGCGGACTGTGGCCGGCTCGGCGACAACGGCTCCCCTGAGTATGCGGTCATCAACCCCACGCCGCACACGCCCTACAACGGCAGGTCCCTCCAGGTGTACCTGCCCGAGGGGCTGTTCCCGGCGCCGCGCGCGCTCGACCGGCTCGAGTACCTCTTGCGCGCGCACAAGGGCGAAACCGCCTACACTCTCGTCCGTCGCACCGGCGGACCAGTGCTTCTTGAAATCGCGGATCTCGCGGAGGACGACTCATGAGTGGGCGTGGCAACTACACCGGCGACCTCTTTCGCGAGAACCAGCGCTACGCCGCGGCGCTCATGCAGCGCTCGGAGGTGGGGCGGCCCAGCTACATCTTCGACGACGACATGCGTGACTGGGCGCGGATGCAGCAGATCGCCCTTCAGCGGCTGACGGCGACCATCCACCCGACGCCGGCCTTCGCCGATGACTCGTGGAAGGTGGTGCCCGAGACCGTTGCCGGCTTCGAGAACAACAACTTCCGGCTGCTCGGCCGCCAGGCTGAGGCGGGCGCCGACTCCAACCTCGCGCACGCCTGGGGCTGGGGCTTCGTCGGTGGGCTGCGCGCCGTCCTGCACAAGAGCACCGATTTCAACTGCATGGCGGACACCGGCGCCTTCGACCTCGGGCGGGCGGACGCCGTCCACCACAGGTGGACGAGCGTCGGCGCCGGCTACGTCGAAGACTCCCGCATGCGCTGGGCATCCGGCTATTTCAACGGTCGGGGCCTCATCTGCCGGCTCTGGGATGGCGACTACGTCATCACCTCGAACACGAAGACGCGACTCTACCTGCAGGACTTCGACGCCGTCGACCTCCCCCTTGAGCAGGGGGATCGCTTCTACCACGTGAAGCTGGCGAGCCCCGGTGACGTGGTCGCAGCGCGCATCTTCCTCGACGTCCACCTCGAGGACTTCGGGATGGCGCAAGACCCGAAGCTCAACCACAACGCCGGCTCGCCCCTCGAGGGCTGCCGTCGGCTGAAGGTGGTGCAGCAGGTCCGGGTCGAGTACGACGATGGCACCGACACCTTCGCCGCGCCCATCGCCAACTACCGCGACTACGGCGGCATCGAGCACTGGGTGGCCGAGCTGGCCAGCTTCGAGTGGGAGGGGGAAGGGGACCCCGCCCCGATCCCGGACCCGACCAACGAGCGTAACGACGAGGCCGGCGTCGGGCCGGAGGTGAGTGACGCCCGTGTGTTCGGCGGCTGCGTGCCCGAGGCTCAGCAACCCCAGCACCTCGTCGACCGCCTCGAGCGCGAGCGGGGGTGGGTCACGGTCGGGCCGGAGGAGAACCCCGG
>CALBMW010000728.1 GCA_937896275.1 uncultured Myxococcales bacterium | reverse complement strand
GGACTCCTGCCCGGAAGATGTGCCCAGAAGAAGTGCCTGGCACTCTTGCTGGCAGCACTCTTGCTGGCAGCACTCTTGCTGGCACTCTTGCTGGCTGCACAGAAGAAGTGCCTGGCACTCTTACGGGCTGCACTCTTGCTGGCTGCTGCGACGCGGTCCGGGGCCACTCGTAGTTCCCGGGTGCCAGCTGGGGCTGCTGCCGCGCGCTCGGTTGTCGGGGTCCTGGCTCTCGGGGGCCGCTCGCAGCTCCCGCTTGGCGAATACGGCTGCTGGCACCGCGCCCGACCTCAGTAGCCGACGCCGAGGCTCAAACCGAAGATGGGCGCGTACTTCGTGGCGTTGTCCTTCGAGTCGGAGCCATCGTCGGAGAGGAAGTCGTCGCGCTCGAGGCTGTAGAACGGGAGCGTCGCCTCCAACTCGACGACGATCCGAATCGTGCTCGAGCGGAGCAGCGCGTAGCCCGCCGACACCCGGCCCTCGAGGCCCGCGCCGCTGTGGGTCTCGTCGTTGTTGGTGAGCCCGGCGCCGCCGTAGCCGAGCGCGAGGCCCACGTAGGGGCTCGAGCTCTCCTGGGGGTCGAAGAAGTACAGGCCGCCCACGAAGAAACCGAAGTGGAAGCCCGAGGTGTCGGCGGACTTGTCGCTCGGTGAGACCGTCAAGTCCATGCCCGTCTCGACCGCGAACCTGTCCAACTCGTACCGGTAGCCGACGCCCAGGCCGATCGGGACCTTGCTCGGGTCGCTGCCGCCCACGAACCCGGTGCCGATTCGGGCGAGCCAAAGTGAGTCAGCCTTGATCCGGTGGGGGTTGGCCTGCGCCTCCGTCGCGTTGCTCCGCGTCACCGAGTCTTCGACCGCCTTTCCGGTCACCAACGACCGAATCATCTGGTCATAGACGTTGCCCAGGTCCTCGATGGTGCGCGACTGACCCCTGCGGCTGCCCTTGGGCCCGCTGATCGTGGCGGTCACCGACTCGCCCAGGCGCGCGTTGGCCAGCTTGTACTCGGCGGCGCATGGGGCGTCGACGACCTTCTCGCCCGCCTCCTCGAAGGAGCTGCGAGCCAGCAGCAGCACGCCCGCGCGGTCGGTCTCGTTGAGCGTGTCCCGGTCTTCGGCGATCGAGACGCACACCTCTGCCTGCGCGAGCTGCGCGGCGAACAGGATGGGGAGCATGGCAAGTGGCTTCATGGTGGGTTCCTTGGAGGTGCGAGCGCGGCGCCGCTCTGCCTGTGTCTGCCGGCGTCGGCGTCGGTGTCGGGGCGGATAGACAGCAGGATGCGGGCCACGGTGCCAGCGGGCCGGGCCCGGGCGCGGGGGGGCCCCCGGGGAGCGTTTCGTCTCTCTCACGTCGACCCCTGGAGCACAGGTCATCCAGGACGGGAGCACTCGCCTCCCCATGTGTCGACGCACCCGCCGATCTGCAGTGCCCCGATCGGCAGTGCCCCGACCCGACTCACGCCACCCGCATCCCGGGCGCCTCGTGCCCGGACGAGGCCACGTACTCGTCGTAGGGGCCCCCGTACACCCGCGGCCCGTCCCCCCCCAACTCCAGCACCCGCGTCGCCAGCCCGCGCAGGAACGCGCGATCGTGAGAGACGAAGATCAGCGTCCCCTCGTAGCCATCCAGGGCACGCATCAGGGCCCGCTTGGTCGCCAGATCCAAGTGGTTGGTCGGCTCGTCGAGCACCAGCACGTTGGGCCCGTCGAATAGGATCTTCAGCAGCGCCACCCGCGCCAGCTCGCCGCCCGAGAGCACAGGGATGGGCTTGTCCATGTCGTCGCCGTGGAAGCCGAAGGCGCCGCCCGCGTTCCGCAGGACGCCGATGCCCAGGGTGCGCGTGTGGGCCATCAGCTCCTCGAGCACGGTCCGGGTCGGGTCGAGCTGCTCCATCTGGTGTTGCGCGAAATAGCCGAGGGTCACGTTGGCGCCGAGCGTGGCGCTGCCGGCGTCGGGGGCGACCGTCCCGGCGATGAGCTTCAACAGCGTGGTCTTTCCGGCGCCGTTCTCGCCCATCACCGCCCAGCGCTCACCGCGCCGGATCACCAGGTCGAGGCCGTCGTGGATGACGCGCGCGCCGTAGGCCTTGCGCAACCCCGCGATCTTGATGGCCTCGTCGCCCGATCGCGCCGGCGCCCGGAAGTCGAAGGACTTCTCGACGATGCGGCGCGGCGCCTCGACCTTCTCGATCTTGTCGAGCTTCTTCACCCGGCTCTGCACCTGCGCCGCCTTGGCGGCCTGGGCCTTGAAGCGCTCGATGAAGCGGGCCTCCTTCTGCAGCATGGACTGCTGCCGCGCGTACTCGGCCTCGCGGCGGGTGGCCTCGGTGGCGCGCGCGCGCTCGTAGAAGTCGTAGTCGCCCGAGTAGCTGGTGATCTGCCCCCCGTCGATCTCCACGATGCGACTCACCACGCGGTTCATCACGTCGCGGTCGTGGCAGGTCATCAAAACGGCGCCGGGGTAGCCGCGCAGGAAGCCCTCGAGCCAGAGGATGGACTCCAGGTCGAGGTAGTTGGTCGGCTCGTCGAGCAGCAGGGCGTCGGGGCGGGCGAGCAGGATGCGCGCGAGCGCCACGCGCATCTTCCAGCCCCCCGACAGGCGGCCGACGTCGCCGGGGATCTGCTCGGCGCTCAGCCCGAGGCCCGCGAGGATGGCCTGGGCGCGCGCCTCGAGGTCGTAGCCGCCCATCTCCTGGAAGCGCGCCTGCACCTCGCCGTAGCGTTCGAGCACCTTCTCGAGATCGGCCTCCGGGTCCGACATGCGCGCCTCGAGGCCGTGCAACTCGGCGCCCAGGTCGGCCACCTCGCCCGCGCCGGCCACGGTCTCGGCCAGCACGCTCCGGCCGCGCAAGTCCCCGACATCCTGGCGAAAATAGCCGACGGTGAGGTGCTTGGCACGCGCCACGGCGCCCTCGTCGGGGGCCTCCTCGCCGTTCATCAGGCGGAAGACCGTGGTCTTGCCCGCGCCGTTGGGCCCGACCAGCCCCACGCGCTCGCCCGGGTTGAGTTGAAAGGAGGCGTCCACGAAGAGGATCTGGGCGCCGTACTGTTTCGTGACGTTGGTCAGGGCGATCATGGGGCGGCAGTGTGCCGATTCGGGGCGTTGAGCGCGAGGCCCGGCGTCCATGAGCCATCGATCCGGGGCGCTTTGGCCTCCCCGCGTCGCGATCGAAAGTGCTATGCACGGCGCACGCGTTCGATGGCCAACCATGGAGGAAGACGATGCGCCTCTCGTTGATCGCAGCCCTGCTGTTCACTCTCTGCGCGCCGGTCGTGGCCAGCGCCCAAGACGACCCCAAGGCGGTCGCGATGGAGCTGATGCAGCTCGTGACCCCGGAGTCGACCTACGAGGCGACCATCGCGCAGATGGCCACCCAGATGTCGGGGGCGATGCGCGCTCAGGGCGCGGCGCTGCCTGCGGACTTCGAGCAGAAGATGCCGCTGGTGGTCAAGGAGGCCATGCCCTACGCAGAGATGATGTCGTGGTCGGCCGAGCTGTACGCGGCGCGCTTCAGCGTCGCCGAGCTGCGCGAGCTGATCGCCTTCTACAAGACACCGACCGGCGCGAAGCTGGCGGCCGCGCTGCCCTCGCTCATGGGCGACGTGGGCAAGAAGGTGGGCACCACGCTGCCCACGCGCCTGCCCACGCTGATGAAGAAGCACGGCCTGATTCCCTGAACCCCCAGCCGCCCACGCCCAACGTCCCCGGTGAGGTCGCGCGCCTGCTGCGCGGCGTCGCCACGCTGCCGATCTTCGCGCTCGACGCGCTGGCGCTCCGGCGCGGGCGCCGCGTGCCGGTCTTGGTGATCCCCGGCTACCTGACGGGCGACGCCGCGACGCTGGTGATGCGCACCGCGCTGCGGGCGCTAGGCCACCGCGTGTACGGCTGGGGGCTGGGCATCAATCGCGGAGACGTGCGGCCCGCGGTCATCGCGATGATGGATCGCCTCGAGCACCTCGCGGCCCGCGAGGGCGAGCCGGTGCACGTGATCGGCTGGAGCCTGGGGGGCGTGATCGCCCGCGAGGCGGCCCGCGAGAGGCCGGGCGCCGTGGCGCAGGTCATCACGATGGGCACCCCCGTCGTCGGCGGTCCCAAGTACACCGCGGCCGCGCGCAACTATGCCGCGCGCGGCCACGACCTTGACCAGATCGAGGCGCGCGCCGCCCGCCGCAACGCCCGCCCCCTACGGGTCCCGGTGCTCGCGCTCTACAGCAAGGTCGACGCCGTGGTGGCGTGGCAGGCCTGCCTCGACCCGCACGCGCCCAACGCGGTCGAGCACGTCGAGGTGCGGGCCGGGCACGCCGAGATGGGCTTCAGCCGCGAGGTGCTCAAGCTGCTCGCGGCCCGCCTGGCCCGGTGAGCCGACCGTCGCCCATGTCAGGCCCGCCCGCCCCCGAGATGCTCTCGCTCATCGTCCCGGCCTACAACGAGGTCGGGCGCATCGAGGCCACCCTGAGCGAGGCCTTGGCCTACCTGCGCGCCGGGGGGCGGCCCTTCGAGATCCTGGTCGTCGATGACGGCAGCACCGACGACACCGCCCGGCTGGTCGCGCGCATCGCCGCGGACGAGCCTCGGCTGCGGTGCGTGTCGCTGCCGCGCAACCGGGGCAAGGGCTGCGCGGTGCGCACCGGCATGCTCGCGGCGGTGGGGGACTATGTGATCTTCACGGACGCCGACGGCTCGACGCCCATCGCCGAGATCACGCCCATGCTGGCCCGCCTGCGCGGCGGCGCGGACGTGGTCATCGGCTCGCGCGCGCTGCCCACGTAGGACGTCCGACGGCATCAGCAGCCCATGCGCGAGTGGATGGGGCGCACCTTCAACCATGTGCTGCGCGCCGTGGCGCTCACCGGCTTCGCGGACACCCAATGCGGCTTCAAGGGCTTCACGGCCGACGCCGCGCGCGACCTGTTCGGGCGGGCGACCGTGGACGGCTTCGCCTTCGACGTGGAGATCCTGATGCTGGCCCGCGGGCGCTATCGCGTCGAGGAGATGGGCGTGGTCTGGTACAACGCGCCGGACTCGCGGGTGGGGATGCTGGTCGACTCGTGGCGGATGCTGAGGGACGTGATGGGGCTGCGCCTGCGGGCGGCGCGGCGGCGCTCGGGCCGAGGGGCCTGATCCTCGCCGCGGCGTGCTTCGGCGCGCTGATCGCCGCCGTGTTCGCCGCCTCGTGGTGGCCGGGCGGCGACACCACCCTCGGCTGGGACATGCTCAACCAGTACTGGGGTGACCTCGCCTTTCAGGCGCGCCACGCCCTGCGGGGGGAGCTGCCCGCGTGGAACCCCTACGAGCGGTTGGGCTACGCCATCTACGGCGATCCGCAGGCGGGCCAACTGTACCCGCCCAACTGGCTGCTCTATCCGTTGGCGTGGCTCGACGGTGGGGTGCCGTGGTGGGCGCCCATGCTCAAGGCGTGGCTGCACCTGACCGCGGGCGCGGTGGGCATGCTCGCGTTCCTGCGCCGGCGCGAGCGGTCAACGCTCCCCGCCGTGGCCGGCGCGCTGATCTTCACCCTGGCCGTGCCCATGATGCTCAACGTGGCGTCGGCGCTGCTGTGGCCGCTCGCGTGGCTGCCCTGGGTGCTCGTCGCGCTCGACCGCGCCCTCGACGATCCGCGGCCGCGCGCCGGCGCCTGGCTTGGCCTGGCCGTGGGCGGCGCGGTGCTCGCCGGGGCGCCCCAGGCCCTGCTGATGGTGCTGATCTGCGGCACGTTCTTCGGCGCCTCGCGGCTGCTCGAGGCGCTGCGCGAGCTGCCGCCCGGCGGGAGACGCCCCTACCTGAGTCGCCTCGCGGCCTGCCTGGGCCTGGGCGTCGCGGTGACGCTCCTCGCCGGCTTGCCGGCGCTGCTGCCGGTGCCCGAGGTCGTCGCGGCCTCGGTGCGCGCCGAGCGCAGCGCCGACTTCGTCCTGAAGTCGCGCGCGGACGAGGTGCTGCTCAGCGTCCTGCTCCCGCGCCTCGGCACCCACCGCTTCCACTACGGCCTGTTCACCGTCTGCGTGGGCCTGCTCGCCGTGGTGCGCCGTCCTGCCCGCAACCTGTGGGCTGGCCTGCTGTTCGCGCTCGGGGCGCTGCTGGCCGCGGGGGGGGAGGGCCCGGTGCTGGCGTGGCTGGCGAGGTTGCTAGCCTTCTTCGGCTTGTTTCGCGGGCCGCACCGCTATGCCTTCCTCGCCACCGTGGCGATGGCGGCGGCGGCGGCGGCGGGCGTCGGGCTGCTGATGCGGGCCGGGCCGGCCGAGCGTCGGCGCGCGGCGATCGCGATCGGTGGCGTGGCGACGGTGGCGTTCGTGATCGACGCGGCCGGGCTCTGGGTGCTTTGGGGCCTGGACGACGCGCGCGTCTTCGTCTGGGGCGCGACGCTGGCCGCCATCACGTGGGTCGTCGCCGCGCTGGCGGTGCGGCTCGACGGGCGCAGGCTGGGGGTGGTCGCGTTGCTCGCCGTCGCAGGCGGGCTGATCTTCGGCTCGGGCAAGGGCCACACCTACAACGCCTTCCCGCGGCCCGAACTGAGCCCCGACGCCGTGCTCGCCGGGCTCTCACCGGATCCGTGGGCGGGCCGGATCTATGACGATCGTTTCCTCAACTACCGCCCCGGCGCGCGCCTCGAGCTGCGCGACGCGAGCGGCTACGAGCGCGATCCGCTGCGGGGTCGGCGCTATGACGAGATCATGGCCGCCGTGCGCCGCCGGCCTGCACGGCTCGGGCACCTGGGCGTCGTCTACGCGCTGCAGGGCGCTCACCCCAAGATGAAGAGCAAGGTGGCTCGCCTGGGCCGCGACCACGCCTTCGTGCGCATCCAACCCTCCGTGCGTCGCGCGCGCCGCGTCGCGCCGGCGGTGTACGTGGCGCCGAGCGTCCTGCTGGTGCCTGGCGACGAGGTGCTCGCGCGATGGTTCGGCACCCGACCGGGCACCAGCGCGGTCGTGGCCGAGGAAGACGCCACCGACGCGCTGCGTGCGCTGGCCGGCCCCCCGACCCTCGTCTCGCACCCGGGTCAGCTGACGGCGCTCACGCCGGACACGCTCAGCGCGCGCGTCACCGGTCCCGGCGTCGCGGTCTTCACGGAGTCCTGGCACCCCGACTGGCGCGCGACGGTGGACGGCGAGCCGGCGACGGTTCATCGGGTGAACCACGACTTCCGCGGCGTGATCGTGCCGCCGGGCGAGCACGTGATCCACATGACCTTCGCGCCGGCCAAGCAGCGCGTGTGCATCGCCGCGAGCGTGGCGACGATGCTGCTGCTGCTGGGCCTGCTGGTCAGCCGCCCGGCAAACGCACGAACCACCGCGCCAGCACGGCCTGCTGCTCGAAGCCGTAGCGCCGGTACAGGCGCACCGCCCGGTCGTTCGAGCTCATCACCAGCAACTCGACGCGCTCGGCGCCGTGCGCGCGCAGCGTGTCGATGCAGCCGTGCAGCAGGTGCGGGCCCAGGCGCCGGCCCTGGAAGCGCGGCAGCAGGCCCAGGCTGCAGATCATTCCGACGGCGCCCTGCAGCTCGACGTCGTGGAAGCCGACGACCTCCTCGCCCACGCGATAGAGCGCGACCCGATCGGCGAAGTCACGCCCTTCGAGGCGCTGTCGGGCCTCGTCCGAGGTCATGGTGCCGCCGTTGGGGGCGTCCCTGAAGGCCTCGTTGGAGATCGCGCGATAGGTCTCGGCCTCGTCCGCGCCGACGGGCGCTCGGACGAGGCCCGGGTGCGGGGCGACCGGCGGCGCGGCGCCCGTGAGCGCCAGGCGCAGGGCGTCCTCGCGGTAGGCGAAGCCGTGCGCCGTCGCGAAGTCCGCCAGGTGCGGGTGCAGCGGGGACAGGGCCAGCTTGATCGTCGCGGCGGGGTCGCCCACCCGGCCGATCGCGGCGCGCATCAGGTGGTCGAAGGCGTCGCGCTCGCTGGCCTCGACGCACACGCTCGTCACGAAGGCGTCACCCCGGACGGGTACCTCGCGGGTGACGACGCCGAGGGAGCCGCGCAGCCCGTCCGGGCCCCACAGCGACAGATGATTGGCCCCCCGCTCGAGTCCGGCGCCGCCGCAGACCGCCCGGGATGTGGTGGCGTCCGCGAAGCGCACCGGGTCGAACAGGTGCATCCGGTCGGCGAGCACCACCCGCTCGCCCTCGCCGAGCGTGTCCCAGCTTCGCACCCCGCTCACGCGCGGACCTCCGCCGGGCCCAGCCCGTCGAGCGCGCGGTCCACGAACCAGTGCACGTGCGCGCGCCGCTCGGCCACGGCCTCGACGGCCAGGGGATCGCCCCCCCACATGCCCGCCAGCACCGGCGCGTAGGTGAAGTAGTTGATGACCAGGCCCGAGAAGCTGACGAAGAACTGGCGCGGCGCCAGGGGGCCGGTCGCGGGCAACTCGGTCGACAGCGCGTCCACCGTCCAACGGAAGAGAGGCTCGAAGTGCCGGCGGATCAGGTCGGCCGCGCCCCCGGACGCCACCTGCTGCTGGATGATGCGGGGGTAGCGCTGGTGGGTCGAGATGTAGTCGAAGTAGGCGTCGATCACCCCGTGCAGGCGCACGCCGAGGGGCTGGCCCGCGGCCGCCTCGAAGCTCTGGCGCAGGGCGCCGAGGTGCTCGCCGTAGTAGCGCTCGAGCACCTGCTCGAAGAGCTGGTCCTTGCTCTTGAAGTGGTAGAAGACCAGGGCCTTGGGCACGCCCGCCCGCTCGCCCACGGCCCCCATGCTCATGCCCCCGTAGCCCGCGTCCGCGAGCAGCCCCTCGGCGGCGTCGAGGATCTTCGCGGCGGTGTGCTGTCCGCCCTCTGCGGTGTGCTTCTTCGGCTTCATGGGCGCACCCTATCAGCAGGTCTGACCGATCGGTAAAAATAAGGTTTGACCAATCGGTCAGACGCCCCTATCGTCCGGCTCGAAACCTGAACGGGGAGCGGCACATGGCCATCGCAGCGATTCGCAGGAAGAACCAGGTCAAGGGCGGGGAGATCATCACCCGCATCCTCGCCGCCGAGGGCGTCGACACCGTCTTCGGCATCGTCGACGGCACCTACTTCGGGCTGTACTCGACCTTCGGCGACCACGGCATCCGCCTGGTCACGCCGCGCCACGAGACCTCGGCCGCGCACGCGGCGGGGGCCTACGCGCGCCTCACCGGCAAGCTGGGCGTGTGCATGGCCAGCAACGGCCCCGGGGTGGCCAACGTGCTCCCCGGCGTGGCGGTCGAGCAGGTCGAGGGCAACCGCGTGCTGCTGCTCACCTCGTGCCGCCGGACCGGCCTGATGGGCCCCGACCGCGGCGGCGCCTACCAGCACTTCGATCAGGTGGCGGTCACCGCGCCGATGACCAAGTGGAGCGTCGCGGTGAGCGAGGTCGGCCGCCTGGCCGAGGTCATCCGCCGGGCGCTGCGCCTCTGCTGGACCGGGCGGCCGGGCGTGGTGCACGTCGACGTGCCCGAGGACATCATGAACGGCGCCTACGAGCTGAACGACGGCTGGTTCCAGGCCCTGCCGGCCTACCGCACCACCGAGCCCCTCACGCCGGCGCCGGCCCAGGTCGCCGCCGCGGTCCGCCTGCTGGCCGAGGCCAAGAGGGTGGTCATTCACGCCGGCTCGGGCGTCGTGCACGCCAAGGCCTACGCCGAGCTGAAGCGGGTGGCCGAGCTGCTCGAGGCGCCGGTGACGACGAGCTGGGGCGCGCGCTGCGCCGTCGACGAGCGCGACCGGCACGCGGTGCCGATGGTTCACATCGACACCGTCAACCGCGCCCGGACCGAGGCCGATCTGGTGCTGTGCCTGGGTTCGCGCCTGGGCGAGACCGACTGGTGGGGCAAGGCGCCCTATTGGGGCACGCCGGCCACGCAGAAGATGATCCAGGTGAACATCGACGCCGACGCCCTGGGCAACACCCGCCCCGCCGATCTGCTGGTGCAGGCCGACGCGAAGGTCTTCCTCGGCCAGCTGGCTCGGGCGCTGGAGGGCCGCGCCGGCAACCTCAAGCCGCGCCGGACCTGGCTCAACGCCCTCAAGGCCCATCAGCAGAAGCACCGCGCCAAGCTCGACGAGCACTTGGCCGACCGCGGCGTGCCCATGAACTCGGCGCACGTCGCCGCGACCTGCCAGCGGCTGCTGCCCGAGGACACGGTCACCGTCTTCGACGGCGGCAACACGGCCGTCTGGGGCAACTTCTACCACCAAGGCCGGACGCCCGGCTGCCTGTTGGGCACCGCCAAGATGGGCATGTTGGGCGCGGGCGTCTCGCAGGCCATCGGCGCCGCGGTCGCGCGCCCCGGGCAGCCGGTGGTCTGCATCATCGGCGACGGCGCCATGGGCTTCCACCAGCAGGAGGTCGAGACGGCCGTCCGCAACGGCCTGCAGATCCTCTACCTGGTGCTCTGCGACAAGCAGTGGGGCATGGTGAAGATGACCCAGCAGTTCGCGCTCAAGCCGTTGAAGACGCTGGTGATGAAGTCGCTCGGGCCCGACGAGACGATCAACGCCGACCTGTCGGAGACGCGCTTCGACGACCTGGGCCGCGCGATGGGCGCGCACGGCGAGCGGGTGGGCGATCCGGCGGGGCTGGAGGGCGCCATCCGGCGGTCGCTGGCCACCGGGCGCACCGCGGTGATCCACGTGGACGTGAACCCCGTGAAGCACATGTGGGCGCCGGGCCTGCGGCACTTCAAGGCCATGCACGCGGAGCCGGGGGCATGAGCACCACCATCCTCGTGACGGGGGCCTGCGGCTACCTCGGCCGCCTGCTCACCGAGGCCCTGGCCGAGACGAAGAGGCCCGACGAGACGATCCTCGCGGCCGACGTGGTCGCGCCCGAGGTGCCCATCGACGGCGTCGAGCATCTGCGCTGCGATGTGCGCGACGCGGCGCTGCGCGCCCTGATGGTGGAGCGCGGCGTGGACGTGGTGGTGCACCTCGCGGCGGTGGTCTCGCCCAAGCCGGGCCAGGACGAGGGCTTCGCCCACTCGGTCGACGTCGAGGGCACGCGCAACGTGCTCGAGGGCTGCCTGGCGTGTGGTGCCCGCAAGGTGATCGTCACCAGCAGCGGCGCCGCGTACGGCTATCACGCCGACAACGATCCGCTGCTGACCGAGGACAGCCCCATCCGGGGCAACGACGCCTTCGCCTACAGCCGCCACAAGCGCCTGGTCGAGGAGATGCTGGCGCAGTACCGCGCCGCGCACCCCGAGTTGGGGCAGCTCGTGTTCCGCCTGTGCACGGTGCTGGGCCCCACGGTGCGCAACCAGATCACGGCCCTCTTCGAGCGGCCGGTGGTGATGGGCCTGCGCGACGCGGCGACGCCCTTCTGCTTCGTGTGGGACAAGGACGTCCTGGCCTGCCTGGTGGCGGGGGCCCGGGGCGACCAGACGGGCACCTACAACCTGGCGGGCGACGGGGTGATGACGCTGCGGGAGATCGCCCTCGCGCTCGGCAAGCGCTTCGTCGGGGTGCCCTCCGGGCTGCTCGAGGTCGCGCTCGGTGCGCTCAAGCGCTTCGAGTTGACGCCCTACGGCCCCGAGCAGGTGGCCTTCCTCCGCTACCGCCCCGTGCTGGGCAACGAGCGCCTCAAGCGCGGCTTCGGCTACCGGCCCATGCGCACGTCACGCGAGGTCTTCGCCCTCTACCAGAGCGCGCGCGCCTGACCGCTCCTCACGGGGATCGGCCGACAGGCATGCGGATCGGCCTACAGGTCATATGGATCAGCTTACGGGTCATATGGATCGGCCTACAGGGGCCCGTCCGCCGCCTTGGCCTCCGCCGCCGCCTCGGCCACCGCCTTCTGCTTCGCCAGCACCACCGACAGCCGCGTGTCCTGCGACACGTAGGGCATCGGCGGATCGCCCTTCGCGCGGGCGTAGAGGTAGCGGTAGGTGGCCCAACTCGAGGTCACGCGCTTGGTGTAGCCCCGGGCCTCCTCGAAGGGGATGAGCTCGACGAACAGGTCGAGCGGCAGGTCACCCCGCTCGTTGATCCAGCGCTTCAGCGCGCCGTGGCCGGCGTTGTAGCCCGCCGGCACCAGGGGCAGGACGCCGTCGCTGTGGGCCTGCACGTGCGCGACGTAGCGCGCGCCGAGCCGCACGTTGAGGTCAGGATCGGCCAGCGTGGCGCGGTTCACGGCGCCGTCGCCGTCGCGGCCCATCTGCTTCGCGGTGGGCACGATGAGCTGCATCAGGCCGACCGCGTTGGCGAAGGACTCGATGCCGGTGTTGAAGCCGCTCTCCTCGCGCATGACGGCCCACAGGAAGCTCGGATCGACCTCCTCCTCCGCACCGGCCTCGGCCACCAGGTGTGCGAAAGGATTGGGGAAAGCGAGGGTCCAGTATTTCCGTCCGGCGCCGTCGGGCGCGAAATACCGGTACTCGAAGAGGCGGCGCCGCAGGATGTCGTGGCTGTAGAGGTGGGCGCCGGCGCGGTCGAGCACCCAGGCGGCCAGCCAGAGGATGTCGGGGCGATCGTCGCGCGCACCGGCCTCGCGCAGCGCCGCGCGCGCCTCGGGCGCCAGGCCCAGCCGCGCATAGAGCAGCGCGCGCTGCCACGCCGCGCCACCGATGCCGGGCGGCAGCGCCATCTTCCAAGTCTCGCCCGCCCCACCGGGCAGCGAGGGGCCTGGGCCGTGGCCGGTGAGCGCCTCGGTGGCCGCGCGATCTGCGTCGGCGGGATCGGCCTCGTGCAGCCGGCTATAGGCCAGCAGCGCGTACCAGCTCAACGGGTGCGTCGCGAGCAGGCTGCGGTAGCCGGCGAGCGCCTCGACCTGCTCCCCGTCGAGGGCATCGAGGCGGGCCAGCCAGTAGGCCGTGCGGCCGCCGTCATGGTGGATGGTGTCGCGCGGCGGCAGGGTCCGGTCGAGCGCGAGCATGGCGCGGGCGACGGCGCGGTCGTCGGCGCGGAAGGCCGCCATCGCCACGACGAAGAGCGCCTCGGGCACCATGTCGCCGTCTGGGAAGCGCCTCACCAAGTCTGTGGCCTGCTTCGCGGCGGCCTTCAGATCCTCCTTGTCGTCGATGAGGTGCCGCACCAGGAAGTAGCCGGCGTCGTCCGCCAGGCGGTGCTCGGGGTGGCGCTTCATCTGCTCGCGGTAGTCGGTCGCGGCCTCCTCCTCGAAGCTCAGGCGCTCGTCGGCCTGGCCCGCGAGGTGTCGCGCCCACGGCGCCAGGTCGCTCTTCACCTTCTCGCACGCGCGGACGGCGTCCGCGATGACCGGCCGCGCGGGCTCCCAGCGGCGTAGCTTCCGCAGCGCCCGGCCGAGGGTGTAGCGCTGCCGGCAGAGGAGGTCGCCCTTCAGCTTCTTGCGGATCTTGCGGTCCTTGCCGAGCGGCTCGAGCGCGGCGACCACCTCCTTGTTGCGGTGGCGGTCGGCGAGCTTCTCGGCGCGCTCGATGCGCTCGGTCAGCGAGCGGTCCTCCCACTGCCCGCGCAGCTTCCGGTTGGCCTTCACCAGCACGGCCGCCTCCTTGCGCGCGGCGCTCGCGGCCCAGTGCGCGGGCTGCTCGAGGTCCAGCCGACGCAGCAGCGTCAGCGCGTCCTTGGGTCTCCCCCGCGCCTCCTCGACGCGCGCCAGCCCAAGCAGGCCGTTGGGAAGATCCTCGCCGCGACCGCCCGCGATCATCGCCTCATAGCTCTCGGCGGCGGCGTCCAGATCGCCCTGCTCGCGCAGCGCCCGCGCACGCACCCGGCGGGCGGCCGCGCCGTCGGGATCGGAGAGCGGCACCAAGGCGGCCTCCGCCGCCGCCTCGCCGTAGCGCTCGAGCGCCACGAGCGCCTCGGCCCGCGTTCGCCGCGCGTGCCCGGCGAGCAGGGGCAGCGCCTCGGGGACGCCCTCGAGCATGCCGATCGCCTCGGCGTGGCGGTTGGCCCGTTGCAGCAGCGTGCCGCGCAGGAAGCGCGCCTCGGGCGTGCGAGCGGTGATCGCGTCCGCCGCCTCGCCGAACCGGCCCCGCTGCAGCAGCTCGCGCGCCAGCTCGCCCTTGGGTCCCAGGTCGATGGGTCGCAGGTCGTCGTCGGTCAGCACCGTGACGCTGGGCAGGATCGACATCAACAGCAGCAGCAGGCCCATCGTCACGACCTCACAGGGTGGTTCAATGTAGGTTGTAAGCGTACCGCTTCGGCACGCCGCCCACCAGGGGGTCCTGCCCTGCCCAACGGCGAGACCGGGCGCAGACCTTCCCGCCGTCCCCGCGACCGGCTACCCTGCCTCGGAACCCGACCGCTGCGCCGGTGTCATACCGGCCGTCGAGCGCGCGCAGATGACCGGTGGCGCGATCGGGAGAGCACTGCTGCAGATCACGGCGGGACATCAGGGGCGGCGTCGGCGTGGACGAGAAGCGACTCATCGGGCGTCTGAAACGTCGAGACGAGGCGGCGTTCAGCTACCTCGTCACGACCAACCAGGGCCGGATCTTCAACGTCTGCTTCCGGATGCTCGGCAACAGCGCCGAAGCCGAGGATCTGGCGCAAGAGGTCTTCGTGAAGGCCTTCGGCGCGCTGGCCTCGTTCCGGGGGGACTCGGCGCTGGGGACCTGGCTGTACCGAATCGCCGTGAACCTGTGCAAGAACCGGCTGAAGTACCTGGGGCGCCGGGCGCATGGGCGGCGTGCCGTCCTCGAGGATGTCCCCGAGCGCGCGCTCTCGGACAGCGCCGCGTCGGGGACGACCATGGGTGAGGGTGTGCCTCGCCCCGATCAGGTGCTGGCCGGGGCGCAGGCCGAGGCGCGGATTCAGGTGGCGCTCGGGGTCATCGAGGACGACCACCGGTTGCTGCTGGTCCTGCGTGACATCCAGGGGTTGAGCTACGCTGAGGTCGTCGACATCACCGGCTTGCCCGAGGGCACGGTGAAGTCGCGGCTGCACCGTGCGCGCGCTGCCCTGCGGCGGGCGTACGACGAGTTGGAGGGTGAAGCATGATCCACCGCGAGGACGCGCGGGAGGCCCCCCTCACCGATCTGGTCGACGGTCTGGTCGGCGAGGACGCGGTGCGCGCCCTGCTCGAGGCCGATCCGGCGCTGCGGCGTACGGTCGACGAGGCGCGCGAGGGGCGGGCGTTGTTGGATGGGCTGGCGCCGAGGGCGGTGCCGCGTGACTTTTTGCGCAAGGTGCAGCGGCGCGTTCGGCGGCGCACCGGGGGGCGGTTCTTCCACCCCGCCGCGCAGCCCTTCGGCTTTCGGATGTCGGTCGAGGTGTTCGTCGTCGTCGCGATCGCGGTGATGGCCGCCTGTTGGTTCATGCTCCAGACGGCCGCTCGTCCGGTCGAGCCGGGCCCACTCGTCGACGTGCCCGTCCTCGACGCCCGCCCGCCCGCCCCCTGATGCACCCTCCATCGTCCGACCGCGCCCTGCGCCCGCGCGCCGCGCCGCCGGGCGCGCGCGACCTCAGCGACGAGGCGATCGCTCACTGGGGCCGCGTGCGCCTCGACGGGCGGGTCACGACCGCGCGACAGTGGGCCTCTCTCATCATGCCGCCGCGGCGCGCCCTGGCCTGAGCGGCCGGCACGCCCGTGGGTGAGGAGGCGGGGTGCTCGGGCTTCAGGATCCCCTCTACGTGGCGCTGCTGTTCGGCGGCGGCGTGTTCGCGGGCTTCGTGAACACCATCGCCGGCGCGGGCTCGGCGCTGACGCTGCCGCTGCTGATGCTGACCGGCATGGACGCAGGCGTGGCCAACGCGACCAACCGCGTGGGGGTCGTCTTCCAGAGCGGCTCGGCGACCGTGACCTTTCATCGCAAGGGTGTCCGCCCCTGGCGGTCGGCCGCGACGGCGGTGGGCTCGTCGCTGCTGGGCGCGGCGGGCGGCGCGCTCTTGGCGACCCGCATCGCGCCGCCGGCGCTCGAGCGCTTGTTCGGCGTGGTGTTCATCTTCCTGGCGCTGGTGATGGCGCTGCGGCCGCGCTGGCTGGTGCCGCCGCTGACGACCGGCGGCCCGCACCCGCCGGGCCCCGGGGGACACCTCGCGTTGCTGGCGGTGGGCTTCTACGGCGGGCTCTTCCAGGCCGGCGTGGGGATCCCGATGGCATTGGTCCTGGTGCGCGCGCTGGGCGTCGATCTGGTGGCGGCCAACGCG
>CALBMW010000727.1 GCA_937896275.1 uncultured Myxococcales bacterium | reverse complement strand
GCCATCGAACAGATCAACCGCACGAGCGAGACGCTGTTCAAGGACACCTTCGAGGCGGTCAACGCGCGCTTCCAGGTGCTGTTCCCGCGCCTCTTTCGCGGCGGTGACGCCGAGTTGGTGCTCACCGAGCCGGACGACATGCTCGAGACCGGCATCGAGATGCTCGTGCGGCCGCCCGGCAAGAAGGTGCAGAACGTGACGCTGCTCAGCGGTGGCGAGAAGGCGATGTGCGCCATCGCGCTGGTCTTCGCGGTCTTCCAGGTGAAGCCCAGCCCCTTCTGCCTGCTCGACGAGGTCGACGCGCCGCTCGACGACGCCAACATCGGACGTTTCAACGAGATCGTCCGCGAGATGGCGCAGACCAGCCAGATCCTGCTCATCACCCACAACAAGCGCACCATGGAGATCGCCGACGTCCTGTACGGGATCACCATGGAAGAGTCCGGCATCAGCAAGCTGGTCAGCGTGCGGATGACCTGAGGGACCGACCATGGGGATCGATATCGAGGCGCTGCTCACGAACGTGGCGCTGGCCCAGACCGAGGTCTCGGCGGAGGCTGCGCCGCTGTGGGTCGAGTACCTGATCTATGGCGTGGCCGTGGCGCTCATGGTCTTCGTGGTGGTGCGCGCGCTTCGCAAGAGGTCGCCGGACCTCGCGCCGCGCCGTGAGGTGCCCCAGCCGACGCTGACGGACCCGCGCACCGAGCGGGAGGTGCGGGCTCGGGCTCGGTCTGCCTTCCGTGCCCCGCTCGCGCCCGCCAAGAAGCCGGAGCCCAAGAAGCCCGAGGTCGCGGAGCCGTCCGCGCCGGCCGAGGTGAAGAAGCCGCCGCAGTTGGCGAAGGCCCCGGCCAAGGCGCCCGCCGCCAAGGCGAAGCCCGCCACGCCGCCCCCCGAGCCGCCGCGTCCCGCCGCTCCCGAGGCCGCGGGTCGGACGCTGCGCGAGGGTCTGGCGCGCACGCACGACGGCTTCGTCAAGAAGCTGGGGCTGATCTTTGGTGGCGCCAAGACCATCGACGATGGGCTGCTCGGGGAACTCGAGGAGGCGCTCTTCAGCGCCGACATCGGCGTGCGCACCAGCCAGAAGCTGGTCGAGCGGGTGCACGAGGCGCTCGGCAAGAAGGAGTTGCAGGACCCGCAGCGCGTGTGGGGCGCCATGAAGCGCCAGATCACCGACATGCTGAAGGTGGAGGATCGGGGCTTCGATCTCGCGCGCGCCAAACCGCTGGTCATCATGGTCGTCGGGGTGAACGGGGCCGGCAAGACGACCACCATCGGCAAGCTGGCTCGCACTTATGCGGACCAGGGCAAGAGAGTGCTGCTGGCCGCCGGCGACACCTTTCGCGCCGCGGCGGTGGAGCAGCTCGAGGTCTGGGCCAGCCGCGCCGGGGTGCCCGTCGTGCGCGGAGGGGAGCGGCAGGATCCGTCGAGCGTGATCTTCGAAGCGGTCAAGCGCGCCGTCGACGAGGGCTTTGACGTGGTCATCGCCGACACCGCGGGGCGGCTCCAGGCCAAGAAGGAGTTGATGGACGAGCTGGGCAAGGTGCACCGCGTGATCGGCAAGGCGATGCCGGGCGCGCCGCACGAGGTCTGGCTGGTGCTCGACTCGACCAATGGACAGAACGCCATCAGTCAGGCCAAGGAGTTCACCCAGGTGGTCGACGTGACCGGGCTGGTGCTCACCAAGCTGGACGGAACGGCCAAGGGTGGGGTGGTCATCGGAATCTGCGACGAGATGCGCCTGCCGGTGCGCTACATCGGCATCGGCGAGAAGGTCGAGGATCTACGGGCCTTCGACGCCGAGGCCTTTGCGGAGGCGCTCTTCGCGGGGGCCTGAGCCGGTTCGAAGGCGGCCGCCGGGGCGGTGGTTTTTGTTGAAGGCGCCAGACCGCCGTGCTACGAACGGCGGGAATCCAACCTGGGTGGAACGGAGGCCATGAACCTGCGCACGAGGGCGGCATCGGTCGTGTTCCTGGCGGCTCTCACCGCCGCGCCGGCTGCGCTGGCGCAGGACATGACGTTCGACCCGGTCGAGGTCGGGGACGACGCGACCGGTGGGGACGACGCGGGGGGGGACCTGACCTTCGACGTGGTCGACACGCAGGCCGCGGCGAAGGAGGTCGAGCGCTCCCGCCAGGAGGAGATCGACCTCATCCGGGTCATTCAACGGCGCCCCTTCCTGCGCCGCAACCGCGTCGAGGTGGCGCCCTTCCTGGGCACCAACATCAACGACGCTCTCGCGAGCATGTTCGTCGCCGGCGGCAACCTGAACTACCACTTGACCGAGGTCATGGCGGTCGGCGTAAACGGCGGCTACAGCCTGGGCTCGGAGAGCGACCTGTTCAACAGCGTGATCGAGGATTACGAGCTGTTCCCGCAGGTGTCGAAGGTGCAGTGGTGGGCGCTGCTCGACTTCCAGTATGTGCCCATCTACGGCAAGTTCGCGCTGTTCAACACCTGGATCATCCCGTGGGACACCTACGCGCTGCTGGGCGCCGGCTGGACGAAGACCGAGCTCGCCGGTCACCCGACGCTGTCGATCGGCGCGGGTCAGCGGTACTTCATGAACCACTGGTTCACGCTCGACATCGAGCTGCGGGACAACATCTACAACGAGGACTATCCGGGCAACAGCCAGCTGGTGAACAACTTGATCTTCACCGCCGGCGTCAGCTTCTTTCTGCCGCCCGACTTCGAGTACCGGACGCTGAAGTGAGGGGGCCTTTGACCACGCAGCAGCACGATGCCGTAGGGCATGTCGCCCCGCTGGGGCGGCCCGGAACGCTCGGGGTGGGGGGATCTGTGGGGGCCGCGGTCCTCGCCGTCGCCCTCGCGGGCGTCTTCGGTGGGATCATGCCGATCGGCGAAGCCGGGGCGGCCAGCATTCAGGGCCCCCGTCGGTCGGCGCTCGACCGTCTCGAAGAGGGCGAGGCGATCCGCAAGCGGCTGATGCTGCGGGGCGGTCGCTTCGAGGTCACGCCGACCTTCGGGTTCACGCTCAACGACGCCTTCCAGCGCAACCTGCTGTTGGGGGCACAGCTGGCCTATCACCTCACGGATGCCTGGGCCATCGGCGCCACGGTGCTGGGGGGGGTGCCCTTCAACTCGGGCCTCGCGGACCGCATCGAGGACGAGCGGCCCGAGAAGAGCGACGCGGGCGCGTTCTCCCACGTGGGCCTGCTGGGCACGCTCGAGGTGATCTACACGCCCCTCGTCGGCAAGTTCGCGCTCTTTGGGCGTTCGGTCCTCAACTACGATCTGCACGTGCTCGCCGGGGTCGGCGCCACGTTGGTCAGCGGCTCGACGGACGTCGACGGGGCTACACCGACGGGCAGCGTCGGGGTGGGCCTGCGCACCTTCGTGACCGACGGCATGGCGGTCAACCTCGAGTTCCGCGACTACATCTACTCTTCTTCCCTGAACGCCGTCGTCGAGAGCGATGGACAGGGCGCCACGACGACGAGCACCGACAGCAATATCAGCAACAACTTCGCGGTGACGGTCGGCTTCGGCTTCTACTTCCCCCAGGAGCCTGAGATCGGCAACTGAGTGAGTGGACGTCCACACCGCCCGCCGGTGCACGGTCTGCGCGCTGCGCTCTTCGGCACGGCGGCTCGTCGCTACGGGATGCTGCTCATCGCCGTCGCCGGCTTCTACGGCGCGGCGTACCTGATCCATCGCTACATCGACCACAGCGCTGACTCGCCGGGGCTCAGCTTCGTACTGGTCGCGGTGTGGATGGCGGTGGGCGTCGTCGCTGGGCTGGTGTCGGTCATCAGCTTGGGCGAGGCGCTCTTCTACCGCGGGTTCACCGAGCACTTCCTGCGCGACGAGATGGCCGAGCTCGACGCCCGCATCGACGGGATGGGGCACGAGACCACCGACGCGGAGGACCGTGAGGCCCTGCGCGGCGGGGACTCGTCCGTTCGCTTTGGCCTGTACTTCCTGGCCTTCTCGGCGGCCTTCATCCTCTCGTCCAATGCCCTGTCCCACAACTTCCTGGGGCGCTACTCACACCCAGGTGTCGCGGTGGTGCACATGCGGAGCGCCGATCCGGCGGTGCGTCGCGAGGGCATGAGCATGTTGGCGACGCGCCTCGACTTCGCGGTCACCCCGGCGGTCGAGCAGGTGGTGCTCCGAGCCCTCGACGATCCCGACGAGGGCGTCGCGGCGCGCGCGGCGTTCGTGGTGGGATCGCTGGGCGTGCAGGCGGCCGCCGAGCGCCTGGGGCGACTCGCCATCGAGCAGCCCGCGCTCACCTTCACGGCGCTCATCGCGCTGGGCCAGGTGGGGGGTGAGCAGGCCAGAACGGCGGCGCGCACGGTCGCCGAGAGCCCCGTCGCGCAGCGCGAGCCGCGGGCGCTCGCCTTGATGCTGGGCATGCTGAAGGTGCCGGCGGTCGATCTGCTGCGGCGCATCTTGACGAGCAACCAAGACGAGGACACCCAGCTCGCGGCGCTGTGGGCCCTGGGCGAGCTGCGTAACCGCGCGCTGCTCGACCTGCTGACCGCGCGGCTCGAGGATCCGTCGCTCGCGATGCGCTGCGCGGCCATCCAGGCGCTCGAAAAGCTGGCGGAGTTCGACGCATCGGGCCCCCTGCGGGCTGCGTTCGAAGTCTCCACCGATCCGCTCGAGAACTGCCCCGAGCGCACGGTCCCGGTGCAGGAGGGGGGGCGCAAGAAGCTGCTCGTCCCCTACCGCAACTACCAGTTCGCCATCATCCGGGCCCTGGCCGCCACCGACGATCCGACGCTGATCCGATGGCTCGTCGACCACCAGGTGGGGGTGGAGTACGCCACCGGCGTGCTCATGGAGAAGCTCTACGACAGCCTGAGAGCCAAGGACGCCCGCGGTGAACTCAATGGGTTCAAGCGCCGCCTCCTGTTGCGCCGACTGCAGGCAGGAGACGCTGGCGCGCCCCCCCCGGATGGGGGCTCAGCGGCGCACGACGCACGCGACGGGGGAACGCGCTGATGGCGGAGCGGGTCTGGGCCTTCGGTGGGGGCAAGGGCGGCGTCGGCAAGTCGCTGGTGTGCGCGATCGTCGGCGCTGAGCTCGCCAGGCGGGGCCTGCGCGTCGTGGCGTTGGACGCCGATCTGGGCGCCGCGAACCTGCACACCCTGCTGGGCCTGCTGCAGCCCGCCCGGACGCTGAGCGACTTCGTTTTGGGGCGGGCCCACACGCTCGATGAGGTCTGCCTCGACACCGAGGTGCCCGGTCTTCGACTGATCAGCGGCGCCGCCGGCATCCTTCGGGCGGCTCATCCACGACCGACCGAGAAGGAGCGACTGATCGACGCGGTGCTCGGCCTGGACGTCGACGTGGTGTTGATCGACCTCGGCGCCGGCACGCACTACACGACGCTCGACTTCTTCAACCTGGCCGGTCTGGGGCTGGTGGTGACGGGGCCGGAGCCGACCTCGATCCAGAACGCCTATGCCTTCCTGAAGTCGGCGCTCTTCCGGCGCATCGAGCTGGGCTGTGGCCACGAGGCCGTGGTGCGGGCGGCCCTCGCGCGCGTGATGCAGCCGCGGGACGCGACGGAGCGGCTCGACGCCGTCGGGCCGCTGATCGAGGCGGTGCGGGCCGCCGATCCCGCGATCGCTGACGCGGTCGCCGCGCTGGTCGCCGACTTCCGCGCGCAGGTCGTGATCAATCAGGCGAACGAGCGCGAGGAGAGGCGAGTCCTCGGCGCGCTGCGGCTCGTGTGTCACCGCTACCTCGACGTCGCGCTCCCCCACGCCGGCACCCTGCCGATCGAGTTGGAGGTGCGGACGGCGATCCGGCGCATGAAGTCGGTGGCGCACACAGTGCCCTATGGCGCGCTGGGCGACGCGACGGCCGCGATGGTGGATCGGCTGCTCGAGTTCAGCGGCGCGGCGCGCCCGGACCTGCTCCTGCGTCGCGATCTGCCGCCCAGCCTCGTCGCCGACGGTGATCAGCCGCCGGCCGACGCCGATTCGAGCGAGCATGTTCCACACCTGCCGGTTGCCGACGCGAGCGATCGAGGCGGCGACGTCCCGGCCGAGGGTCCGCCCAACGATGTCGTGGATCAGGGCGAGCCGCCGGGCACGCCGGAGGGCGCGTGGGTGGAGCCACCCGCGCCCGAGGCGAGCGAGGAGTGCGACGACGCCTCGTCCCCGGGTGCGTCCGACGGTGGCCTCGACGAGGGAGAGCCCCTACTCACTCCGGGGGACTCGCTGGGGGATCTTCCGGCGGCAGAGATGGACGATCTGGGCGAGCTGCCGCTCCCAGAGATGGACGAGTTGGGGCCACTCTCGGTCGTGACCGGCTCGATCGACCGCGCCGCCGTGGCCGGCGCGGAGACCGCCGACCGGATGGACGCGGCGGAGCTCGCTTGGCGCGAAGGGCAGGCGGGGCCGGCTCACACCGAGGCCGCCCCCGCCGACGCGCTGCAGGCTTGGGTCGGCGATCCGGAGGAGACCCCGATCGAGGTCGCCGTCGTGCCCGTCACCGCCGTGGTCCCGGCGGAGAGCGCCCCCATTGCGGCGGTCGACCGCGTCGGCGCGGCCCTCGGTGACGATCCGCTCGCAGGCGCTTGGGACGCCGCGGAGCCAGAGGCCGCGATCAGCCTGGACCTTCCCGAGGAGGCGGCGCCGCCGGTCGATTCGGCGGCGCCCGACCTCGCGGCGGCCTGGGGTGAGTGGGAGCAGGTGCCTGGCGCGGGCGGTTTTGGTGCGGCGCTCGACGAGGCCTTCGATCGGGCGGAGCGGCCGACGGCCGAGGTGCCGACCGTGGACGCCGACGAGATGGCGTGGGACCTGCCCGCCGACGCCGGTCGCTCGCCGGTCGAGCCGACGCCGTCCCCGCCCGTGAGCGCTGCGCAGCCGCAGCCTTTGGTAGATCCCCGCGCGGTGGCTGACATCGTGGCCGCGCTCGAGGCGGCGGCGCTGCCCGACGGCATCCCAGCCTGGCCAGCAACCTCGGCCCGGCCGCACCCCGGTCGCCAAGCCCTGGCGGCGCTCACGGGCGGCGACAGCGACCCGGCGCCGGACTGGCCCGACGACGCCCCCGTCCGCCGCGCCGCGGCGCCCGGCTTCACGCCGGAGGACTCGCTGCCCGACTTCGACCCCTCCTCGTTGGGGTTCGAGACCCCACCGGTGGCCGGCGCCCGCGCAACGGCCACGCCCCACACGCCTCCGCCGCCGGCGACCCGAACCGTCGATGAGGACGTCGAGCAGGCCTTCGACGACATCTTCTTCGAGGAGCCCGCGAGCACGCCCACGCCCGCTCCTGGGCCCGCGCCCGCGCCCGCGCCGACGCCCGCGCGCTCGGCTGCACCTCCGGGTGGGCAGGTCGCGTCGATCGCTGGGCAGGCCTTGGCGGTGGGCGGACGGGACGCGGATCGGGCCGACCCACAAGACGAGGACGAAGGCGAAGACGACTACGATCCGTGGGCCGACGCGGAGCTCGCGTCGTCGGCCGGACGCCCCCGCTTGGGGGCCGCGCCGAGCCTGCGCGAGGAGGCGCCGGCGTCGTGGGCGCCGCTGGACGACGGGGTCGCGCATGGGCGCCGCGCCGGTGATCCGCTGCCCGATCCGCCCGCGCATCGCTCGGTCGGCCTCGACGAGCCCGTGGTGACGCCGGACGGCACCTTGCACGTGCAGACCATGGATCTGGCGCCCGCGCAGGCGTTGATCCGGCAGAGCGTCTTCGCGAGCGAGCGCTTGGTGCATCGGGTCGACCACCCCTACGAGGATCTGCTGGACGCCGAGGGCGTGGCTCTCGATCCGGAGCGCGTGCCCGCGCGCGTCGAGGCCCTGCATCGGCAGGCTGTGAGCGCGACCCGGCGGGCCGGGGTGGCGGGTCTGAGCACGGGGAGCGCCCGATGACACCGACGGTCTGGATTCTGGGTAGGACCGACGAGCTGGCGACGCTCGAGGGCGAGTTGCTCCAGGCGGGGGTGGCCGTTCGCCGTGCCCCGGCGGCGGATCTGCAGGCGGTCGCGGTCGCGGTCTACGACGGTCGGGGGCTGCTGGTGCTCGACGCGCGCAAGCCTCCGGGCCAGGCCGCGCTGGCGGCGCACGACACCGCGCTGGTGCCCGTGCTGGCGGTCGCGCCGGCCGAATTGTCCTTGCCGCCCGCTGTGTTACGGCTGCTGCCCGACAAACCTGAGGTGATGGCGCACCACGTCCGCGAGGTGCTCAGCCACCCGTCGAACCTGCGTCGGCATCCGCGCGTCCGGGCCGATCTGGCGGTCACCATCGACGGCGCGCAGAGCCGCTCGCTCGACGTCTCGCTCTACGGGCTGTGGGTCGATCCGATGCCGGAGGGGCTCCTGGAGGGCGCCTCGGTCGCGGTCCGGGTCGCGCTCGAGGACGGCGCCCAGGTGCAGCTCGACGGTCATGTCGTCGCGCGCCGTGGCACGGGCGCGGCTGTCCGCTGCCGGCCCGCCAGCGACGCCGATCTTCTGCTGTGGCTGCACCTGCTCCTCGGTGGATTGGTCGACAGCCCGCTGCACGGTCAGGCCGATCCGCTCGGCGCGCTCTTCGTCGATTGACGGTCGCCCGAGATCATTCCCACACGGGTCGGATCGAGCCGAGCGACCTTGTGGGGAGGGTCCTGAAACGACGAAAGCCCCGGCCGGAGCCGAGGCTTTCGCGGCGACGACCCCGCAGAGGGGTCATCGCTTCAGGGCGCGCCGACTAGAAGTCGTAGTCGGGCATCCCACCGCCGCCGCCGCCGGGCGGGCCGCCGGCGCCCTTCTTCTCGGGCTTGTCGGCGACGAGGGCCTCGGTGGTGATCATCAGCGAGGCGACGCTGGCCGCGTTCTGCAGCGCGTGGCGCACGACCTTGGTCGGGTCGATGATGCCGGCCTCGATCAGGTCGCCGTAGGTCTCGGTGGCCGCGTCGAAGCCGAAGGCGCCGTCGTTCTCCTTGACCCGCTGGATCACGATGCTGCCGTCCACGCCGGCGTTCTTCGCGATCTGGCGGAGGGGCTCCTCGACGGCGCGCTTGATGATGTTCACGCCGAACTGCTGATCGTGGCTCAGGGTCAGCGCATCGAGGGCCTTGGCCGCCCGGATGAGCGTCACGCCACCGCCGGGGACGATGCCCTCTTCGACGGCCGCGCGGGTCGCGTGAAGGGCGTCCTCGACGCGGGCCTTCTTCTCCTTCATCTCGGTCTCGGTGGCCGCGCCGACCTTGATGACGGCCACGCCACCGACGAGCTTCGCGAGGCGCTCCTGGAGCTTCTCGCGGTCATAGTCGCTGGTGGTGTCCTCGATCTGCCGGCGGATCTGGCCCACGCGGCCCTCGATCAGCGCCTTGTCGCCGTCGCCGTCGACGATGGTCGTGTTGTCCTTGTCGATGACGACCTTCTTGGCGCGGCCGAGGTGGGTCAGCGTGGCGTTCTCGAGCTTGAAGCCGAGGTCCTCGCTGATCAGCTCGCCGCCGGTCAGGACCGCGATGTCCTGCAGCATCGCCTTGCGGCGGTCGCCGAAGCCGGGAGCCTTGACGGCGGCCACGCGCAGGGTGCCGCGCAGCTTGTTGACCACCAGCGTCGCGAGCGCCTCGCCGTCGATGTCCTCGGCGACGATGATCAGGGGGCGGCCCGACTGCGCGACCTTCTCGAGGACCGGCAGAAGGTCCTTCATGTTGCTGATCTTCTTCTCGTGGATCAGCAGCAGCGCGTCCTCGAGCTCGACGACCATGCGCTCGGGATCGGTGACGAAGTAGGGGCTCAGGTAGCCGCGGTCGAACTGCATGCCGTCGACGGTCTCGAGCGTCGTCTCGAGGCCCTTGGCCTCCTCGACGGTGATGACGCCGTCCTGGCCGACCTTGTCCATCGCCTGCGCGATGATGTCGCCGATGGTGCGATCGCCGTTGGCCGAGATGGTGCCGACCTGGGCGATGTCGTTGTGGCTCTGGGTCTTCTTGCTCATCTTGTCGAGCTCGAGCCCGATCACCTCGACGGCCTTGTCGATGCCGCGCTTGAGATCCATCGGGTTGACGCCGGCCGAGACGAGCTTGACGCCCTCGCGGTAGATCGCCTGCGCCAGCACGGTCGCCGTGGTGGTGCCGTCACCGGCCACGTCGGAGGTCTTGGAGGCGACCTCCTTGACCATCTGCGCGCCCATGTTCTCGAGCTTGTTCTCGAGCTCGATCTCCTTGGCGACGGTGACGCCGTCCTTGGTGATCAGAGGCGAGCCGAAGCTCTTGTTGATGACGACGTTGCGGCCCTTGGGGCCGAGGGTCACCTTGACCGCGTCGGCCAGGGCATTGACGCCCCGAAGGACGGCGGAGCGGGCGTTCTCACTGAAGACGATGTCTTTGGCGCTCATGATTTTTTCCTAAGTCCTTTAGCGTTCGACGATCGCAAGGACTTCGTCCTCGCGCAGGATGAGGTGCTCTTCGCCGCTGACCTTGATCTCGGTCCCGCTGTACTTGCCGAACAGGATGCGGTCGCCGGCCTTCACCTCGAGCGCGCGCACGGACCCGTCGTCGAGGATCTTGCCATTGCCGACGGCGATGACCTCGCCCTCGATGGGCTTCTCCTTGGCGTTGTCGGGGATGATGATGCCACCCTTGCTGGTGGTCTCCGCTTCGATCCGCTTGACGATGATGCGATCGTACAAGGGCCTGATCTTCATGGTGTGCTCCCGCTGCAAAGGGTGTCGCCGTTCTGAGGTGCCGCCCACGATTCCGGGGCGCCGCCACCAGGCGGCATGGATGAATCCGTTTCGCGGCCAACCGCGAGCGGCAGTGAATGTAAGCGCTCGCGCCGGGCTGTCAACCACCCGGGGACGTTTTTTTTCTGCGTCGAGAAGTTGCTGAAATATCAAAGGAAATGCAGGTGCGTCTGGCAGTCTCGCGGGGAGAGTGCCAGCACTCGCGGCCGGCGAGTGCTGGAGAACGTGCACGCGGGCGTGCAGCTGCGTCGCCGAGGCGACCTCGTCGCGGGGTGGGTTGCGCAGCGGGCGCGCGATGGTGGGTCGGCACGCACGGCGCCGCGTCTAGGAGCCCGGCCACGGTCGGGCGGGTCGGACGCCTCTCAGTGCGCCAGGCGTCGGTACACCCCGACCACCTCGCCGAGGATCATCGTCTGACGGAAGTCCCGCTGGTGCACGTAGATCGGGGCCATCGCGGCGTTGGCGGGTTGAAACCGGATGCTGTCGCCCTCGGGGAAGTAGCGCTTGCAGGTGGCCTCGCCGTCGATGAGCACCACGACGATCGCGCCCTTGGACGCGGTGGGCGCCTTGCGAACGAAGACGTAGTCTCCGTCGAGGATGCCATCCTCGATCATCGAGTCGCCCACGATGCGCAGCCCGAAGAGGCCTTCGCCCCGTCCGACGAGCATGCGGTCGATGCGGACGGTGTCTTCGGCGTCGTGCATCTCGGCGCCGTTGGCGAGGATGGGCTGGCCAGCGGCGACGCGGCCCAGGATGGGGATCTCGACGATGTCGATCACTTCTTCGTCGACGTTCATCGGGCGCATCGCGCGGCTCTTGAGGTCGTCCCGCCGCAGCGCGCCCTTGCGCTCGAGCGCCTTGAGATGATCGTTGACCCCGTTGGTGGACTTGATGCCCATGTGCTTGCCGATCTCGCGGATGGTCGGCGGGTAGCCGCGCCCGGCGATCGAGGCGGTGATGAAGTCGAGGATCTGCTGCTGTCGCTCTGTGAGGCCCTTCATGAGCACCGTCCTTGATCGTTCGGTCGGGATCGTTCGGTGAGCGCCACGCGCGGGTGACGCCGCGCGAGTGTCACTGAACGTTTTTTCATGTGCGTTGAGACCTTACTGAACGAAAGAGCAGACTGTCAACGGCGGTGGTTGCTGTTTTGCTGGGTTTTTCATCGGCGCAGAGGCGTACCGGGCGAGGAGGGGACATGAGCGTGCCGTTTGACTTGGTGTTGGCGTCGGGGTCGCCGCGACGGCGCGTGATGCTCGAGGCGGCCGGGGTGCGCTCGGTCGTGCGCCCGGTCGATGTCGCCGAGGTGCCTGCGGCGGGCGAGGCGCCGGTGGACTTCGCCCGGCGCATGGCGGTCGAGAAAGCCGCGGCCGGGGTCGGGGCCCGGCGTGCCGAGGATCCACGCTGGGTGCTGGCGAGCGACACCGTGGTCACCGTGGAGGGCGACATCCTCGGCAAGCCGGCGGACCCGGACGAGGCGCGCGCGATGCTGCGCCGCCTGGCGGGCCGACGTCACCAGGTGGTGACGGCCTTCGCGCTGGCGAGCGGCGCGGCGGCGCCCCGGCTGGGCGAGACGGTGAGCGAGGTGACCTTCGCGCCGCTCTCGGAGGAGGCCCTCTGTGCCTACGTGGCCACCGGCGATCCGCTCGACAAGGCCGGCGCCTATGGGGTGCAGGGCGGCGGGGGCGCGTTGGTGGACGCCGTGGAGGGCAGCTATGACGGGGTCGTGGGGCTGCCGCTGGCCGAGGTGCTCGAGGCCCTGGTCGAGGTGGGCGCCCTGCCGCCCTTCGGTAGCCCCGTCGCCGCCCGCCTGGCGGTGATCCGTGGGCGGATTGCGGCGGCCGCGCAGGCGGCGGGGCGGCCGGCCGCGTCGGTGACGCTGGTGGGCGCGAGCAAGGCGCAGCCCGTGGAGCGGCTGACCGCGGCCCTCGACGCCGGGCTGGTCGATCTGGGTGAGAACTACGTCCAGGAGTGGCGCGACAAGGCGGCGCAGCTCGGTGAACGGCCGCGCTGGCACTTCATCGGCCACCTTCAACGCAACAAGGCGAAGCACGTCGCGGGGCGGGTGCACCTGGTGCACGGCCTGGACAACGTGGCGCTCGGGGCCGAGTTGGCGCGCCGGGCGTCGGGCCTGCCCGTCCGCGCGCTCGTGCAGGTCAATATCGGCGCCGAGGACACCAAGAGCGGGGTCGAGCCGGCTGCGCTCGGGGCGCTGCTGGCGGCGCTCGCTGACATCGATGGCCTGCAGGTCGACGGCCTCATGGCGGTGCCTCCCCCCGATGGCCTGGCCGCCACGCGGCGACGTTTCGCGGCGCTCCGGATGCTGCGCGACGCCCACGCCCGCCCCGATCGACCCTTGGCGTCCCTGTCGATCGGCATGTCCGACGACTTTCCGGCAGCGATCGCGGAAGGCGCGACGCACGTGCGCGTGGGCACGGCCCTGTTCGGGCAGCGCTGAGCGCCTCCGCCCCAAGAGAAAGATCGCGCCGCGTCGCGCAGCACCGTTCTGCCGGCCGGTGTTTCCCCGCGCCGCCGCGGCTTCGCGCCCTGGCGCGCCGTCCGCGGCCGCCCCGCGCTCGGTTGCTTCGCGGGAATCAAGCTCCTACGCTGGGGCGCCTGGATGGGAGCGTGGGATGCGGCGGATCGGTTTCCTGGGCTGCGGCAAGCTGGGGCAGGCGCTGCTCGCGGGGTGGCTGGACCGCGGCCTGATGCGCCCTGACGAGGTGCTGGTCGCTGCCCGTCAGAGCGGCGCGCAGACCGCCGCCCGGCTGGGCGTGACCGCTTCGACGCGGGAACAGGTGGCGGCCTCGGCGGAGCTGATCGTCCTGGCGGTCAAGCCGACGCAAGTGGACGCGGCGCTCGCTGATCTGACCTTCACACCCGAACAGCTGGTCATCTCGGTGGCGGCCGGCGTCTCGCGGCGCCGGCTCGAGCTGGCCGCGTCACCCGCCCGCGTGGTGCGGACCATGCCGAACATCGCCTGCCGCGTGGGGCAGGGGGCGACCCTCGTGCTGTCGGGGCCGGCCGATCGCGTCGAGGACGTGGAGCGCGTCTGCACCCTCTTCGGGGCCGTCGGCATCGCGGAGAGGGTCGCCGATGAGCGGCTCTTTCATGCCGGCACGGCGCTGGTCGGCAGCGGCCCGGCCTTCTTGTTCGTGGCCATCGAGGCGATGGCCGATGGCGCGGTGGCGGCAGGGATGCCACGAGCGACCGCGCTGCGCCTCGCTGCGGCCGCGGTGCGTGGGGCGGGCGCGATGGCCTTCGAGACGGGGGAGCACCCGGCCGCCCTCAAGGACGCGGTGGCCTCGCCCGGGGGCACCACGATCGCGGGGCTCGCGGTGCTCGAGCGCCACGCACTGCGCGCGGCGCTCATCGAGGCGGTGGGCGCCGCGACCAAGCGGTCCGAGGAGTTGGAGACGACGTGAAGATCACGCCGCTCGAGGTCGATCAGCAGCAGTTCCAGCGGGTGTTCCGCGGGTGCGATCCGGAGCAGGTGCACACCTTCCTCGATCTCGTATCGCGCGAGATGGAGGAGATGATCCGCGAGAACAACCACTTCAAAGAGGAGATTCGCAAGCGAGAGCAGCAGCTCGCGGAGTTCCGCGGCAACGAGGCGCAGCTGCGCGAGGCGCTGGTGCAGGCTGGGCGGATGACCGACGAGATCAAGGAGAGCGCGCGCAAGGAGGCCGAGCTGATTCGGGCCGAGGCCGAGCTGCGGGCCGACAAGATCCTGTCGCACGCTCAAGAGCAGGTCGTGCGGCTGGCCGACGAGACGCAGGGGCTGCGGCGGCAGAAGGCGCGCCTGATGGCCGAGGTCCGCGGCATCATCGAGGGTCACCGGCGGCTCATCGAGACCCAAGAAGAGATGGATCGCGAGGCGGAGCCGGCGCGGGAGGCGCGCCGGTGAGCGCGCCGCGCGTCGAGGCGCGGGGCGCGGGGGCGGTCGTGGCCGTCCGCGTGCAACCTCGGGCTCGGCGCGAGGGGCTCGTCGGTTTGCACGACGGTGCGCTCAAGGTCGCCCTGCGGGCGCCGCCAGTCGACGGGGCAGCCAACGCGGCCCTGACGCGCTTCTTCGCCAAGCTGATGGATGTGCCGGCGCGGTCGGTGCTGATCGTTCAGGGCGCGACCGGGCGCAGCAAGCGGGTGGCCTTCGAGACCCTGGATCCGGAGACGCTGCGGGCCCGCCTCGAGCGGGCATTGGAGCCGTCGTGAGGATGGGCCGCCTGCTGCGCGCCCTCGCGAGGTGCTCGCTCGCCTGGCCGGTGCTCGCGGTGCTGCTGATGGCCGCCCCGCGCCCGGTCCGCGCGGCGGACGACTCGCCGGAGCTCGAGGCCACGCAGACCGCACACTATGCCTTCGCCTGGTCTCCCGGCCTCGAGGGCTTCGCGCGGACGCTGGTCGATGACGCCGAGGCGCAGCACGCGCGCATCTATGCGCAGTTGGGTGCCGAGGCGCCGGCCGGGCGGACGCGCGTGACGATCCTGCGCGATGAGCAGGCGATGCTGGCCTTCGCGCGATCGCACTATGGCGGCCGACCGCCGGAGTGGGCGGCAGGGCTGGCCTACCCCGCTCAGCGCGCCATCCTGCTCCACGTGGGGGTGGGACCTGACCAGCTCGAGACCACCTTCCGCCATGAACTCAGCCACGTCGCGCTGGGCGATCTGTCCGCCGACCGCGTCCCGCGCTGGTTCTCCGAGGGGGTCGCCATCCGGCAGTCCGAGGGTCTCTCGCTCCAGCGCGCCTGGCTGCTGACCGAGGCGGCCACGATGAACGCCCTGCTGCCGCTGCGGGACCTGTCGGCCGGCTTCCCCGCGTCCGGGGCACGGGCTGGCGTGGCCTACGCCGAGGCGGTGCACTTCGTGGGTTACCTCGAGGGCGAGTTCGGCGCGGCGCGCTTTCGCGATCTGCTCGGGCGGCTGCGCGACGGTGACGAGGACTTCGCCACCGCCACCGAGAGCGCGTTCGGACGTCCGCTGGGGGCGATCGAGGCCGACTGGCAGGCGGCGCTGAAGGTGCGGTGGGGCTGGCTCCCGGTCATCTTCGGATCCACCACGCTGTGGAGCCTGGGCGCGCTGGTGTTGGTGCTGGCCTGGCGTCGTCGGCGCCGCCAGAAGGCTCAGCGGCTCGACGTGATGCGATCCCACGAGGCGGTGGACATGGCCGACGACATCGAGGTCGCCCATGAGCTCGAGGCGCCCCGGCGCCTGCACGACCCCTATGACGGCCGCCCACCGACGATCCACTGACGGCCGGTTGTCAGCGTCGGGGCGCGGTGCTATTGGCCCGTTGAGTCGACCCCGAGGAGGCCCGTGGCCCCAAGAGCCTCCCCACAAAATCCGGACCGAGTGCAGTGCCGGGCTGCCGGTCGAGGCC
>CALBMW010000726.1 GCA_937896275.1 uncultured Myxococcales bacterium | reverse complement strand
CTGACGCGCCTGCACACGCGCTACAGCAAGGACACCCTGTCCGAGGATCTGGTGTTCCGCGAGGCCAAGGCCATCACCGGCGGGCGCTCTCAGTGGGACGGCAAGTCGGTCGAGCAGGCCGGCGAGGTGCGCGACGCCGAGAGCAACAACTTCCAGGGGCGCTACATCATCCGGCACCCCTGGAAGGGGCCGGTCGTGTGCAAGGACGCCCGCTACAACCGCTGGGGCGGCCCGCCGACCGGTGGCGCGCCCGCCCCGCAGGCGGCGACCGGGCTCGCGTCGGCGCCCCGCGGCAAGGTCGCGCTGCCCGAGGTCGTGACCTCGAAGCTCGAGGCCCTCGGCTTGCCGGGCATCCCCGCCCCAAAGAAGTAAATCCATGACCAGGGAGGCACCCATGCGCACGCTGCGCCCCCTCATTGTGCTGCTCGCGCTGGCCCTACCCGCCACCGCCACAGCCTTCTGCGGCTTCTTCGTCTCGGGCGCCGACGCCGAGCTCTACAACGACGCCTCGCAGGTGGTGCTCATGCGGAAGGGCAACCGCACCGTGATGAGCATGTCCAACACCTACAAGGGTCCGCCGCAGGACTTCGCGCTCGTCGTGCCCGTGCCCACGGTGCTGCACGAGGAGGACGTCAAGACGCTGCCGACCGACGTCTTCGACCACGTCGACAAGTTGTCGGCGCCGCGCCTGGTCGAGTACTGGGAGCAGGATCCCTGCTACGTCGAGCCACCGCGGACGATGATGATGAAGTCGGGCGGCCGTGGGGGCATGGTGCCGTCGGCCCCCGGCGGCGCGCGAGACGCCGAGCTCGGCGTCAAGGTCGAGGCCCGCTTCGAGGTGGGCGAGTACCAGATCGTCATCCTCTCGGCGAAGCAGGCCAACGGCCTCGACACCTGGCTGCGCGAGAACAAGTACCGCATCCCCGAGGGCGCCGCCGGGGCCCTGGCGCCGTACATCAGCGACGGCATGAAGTTCTTCGTGGCCAAGGTGAACATCAAGAAGGTCAAGCGCGACGCCCAGGGCGTGGTCGTGCTGTCGCCTCTGAGATTCACCTTTGAATCCGACACCTTGCGACTGCCGGTGCGGCTGGGCCTGCTCAACGCCCAGGGCGCGCAGGACCTGCTCGTCTACGTGCTGCACCCCACGGCGCGCTTCGAGGTGGCCAACTACCCCAACCTGTTCATCCCCACCAACGTCGAGGTGCTCGACAAGGTGCGAGACAGCTTCGGCGCCTTCTACGTCAGCCTCTTCGACGCGGCGCTGGCGAGGGCCGGCGGCCGGGGCGTGGTCACCGAGTACGCGTGGCAGACGACCGGCTGCGATCCGTGCCCGGTGCCGCCGCTGACGGACGCAGACCTCGCGACGCTCGGCGGTGATCTCTTCGGCATCGGCGGCCAGCCTGCGGGGCTCGCGGTGCCACCGGGGAAGGGTGCGCCGCGCGGTCGGAACGCGCCCTTCTTCGGGCCCGCGTCATCGTGGGTGCTGACGCGGCTGCACACGCGCTACGGCAAGGAGACGCTGTCCGAGGATCTCGTGTTCCGCGAGGCCAAGGCGATCACCGGCGGGCGCGCGCAGTGGGGCGGGCAGTCGGTGGAGCAGCCCGGCGAGGTGCAGGACGCGCAGACCAACAACTTCCAGGGCCGATACATCATCCGGCACTACTGGAAGGGCGAGGTGAAGTGTGACGAGCCGCAGTACGGGCGCTGGGGTGGACCCCCGGGCGGCGGCGCGGCGCCGACCTCGGCCGCCACCGGCCTGGCCACCGCCCCGCGCGGCGCCATCAAGCTGACCGACGTGGTGACCTCGAAGCTCGACGTCCTCGGCCTGCCGGGCATCCCGCCGCCCAAGCGGCGCTGACGGCCCATGGGGCTCACCGATCTGCTCGGCCGGTACCTGCGCGTGCGCGCCGCCACCGAGGCGCTGGCCGTGCCCCTCGAGATCGAGGATCTGGTGGTGCAGTCGATGGACGACGCGAGCCCGGTGCGCTGGCACCTGGCGCACACCACATGGTTCTTCGAGACCTTCGTGCTCGCGACGCATGCGCCGGGTCATCGGCCGCGCGACCCGCGCTTCACGCACCTCTTCAACTCCTACTACAAGGGCGTGGGCGAGCCCTTCCCGCGCGCCCGCCGAGGCACGCAGTCGCGGCCCACCGTGGCCGAGGTGCGCGCCTGGCGGGGCGAGGTGGACGACGCGATGGCCGCGCTGCTGATCCTGGGCGATCCAGAGGTGGAGCGCCTGACCACCCTCGGGCTGCACCACGAGCAGCAGCATCAGGAGCTGATCGTCACCGATCTGAAGCACGCCTTCTGTACGAGCCCCATGCGACCGACTTACCGGCCCGACGCCGCGCGCGGGTGTGCGGCTGCGCCCCAGGCGGGCTTCGAGATCTTCGCCGGGGGGGTGGTCGAGATCGGCCACGTGGGCGACGGCTTCTGCTTCGACAACGAGCGGCCGCGTCACCGCGCCTTCGTCGAGCCCTTCGGTCTGGGGCGCGATCTGGTCACCCAGAGGCAGTTCGCCGCCTTCATCGCCGACGATGGCTACGACCGGCCCGATCTGTGGCTCGACGACGGCTGGACGGCCTGCCGCGCCCACCGCTGGAGGCACCCGCTGTATTGGGTGCACGAGGAGGGTGACTGGCAGGTGCTCACGCTGGGCGGGCGACGACCCCTCGATCCCCACGCGCCGGTCACGCACGTCAGCTTCTACGAGGCGGACGCCTACGCGCGGTGGGCGGGCGCGCGGCTGCCGACCGAGCAGGAGTGGGAGCACGCCAGCACACAGGTCGGCGCCGTCGCCGACGCGACCTTCCTCGAGGACGGCGCGTTGCACCCGGTGGGCGCGGCGAGCCCGCGGCACGGGGGACTGCGGCACCTGCTGGGCGAGGTCTGGGAGTGGACGCAGA
>CALBMW010000725.1 GCA_937896275.1 uncultured Myxococcales bacterium | reverse complement strand
TCGAGCGTCGTCCTCATTCGGCCGGTTCGTCGCCGTCGCCGCCGTCGTCGCCGTCGTCGCCAGCAGCGTAAGCTGCGTCCCGCGCCTTCTGGAGGGCCTCACGGCGCGTGGTGATGAACCAGGCGATGCCCATACTGAGGAAGTAGAGGATGGTCAGCGGCAGCGCGAGCATGAGCTGTGTGTAGGCGTCGGGGGGGGTGAGGATGGCGCCCAGGACGAACGCGGCGACCACCGCATAGCGCCACACCTTGAGCAGCAGGCGGTGCGTCACGAGCCCGACGGCCGACAGGAAGCCCACCGCCACCGGCATCTCGAAGACCACCGCGAAGGCCAGCAGCAGCCGCGTCGTGAAGCCCAGGTAGTCCTCGACCGTGATGTCCGGCAGCATGCGCCGCCCGCCCTCGTCGATGGCGTAGCTGAGCATGAAGTCGAAGGCGTCGGGCAGCACGATGTAGTAGGCGAAGGCCCCGCCCCCCGCGAAGCAGGCCGTCGACATGACGACGAAGGGCATCACGATGTGGCGCTCGCGCTTGTAGAGCCCCGGCGCGACGAACATCCACCCCTGATAGAGCACGATGGGGATGCCGAAGAAGAGCCCGCCGAGGAGGGCGGTCTTGAAGTGGAACATGAACGCCCCCGCGACCGTGCGGAACTTCACCGCGGTCTCGAGGTGGCGCCGCTCGAGGATGTCGAAGAGCGGATCGGTCAGGAAGGTGAAGATGGCGTCGTGGAACAGGTAGCAGGTGACCGCCGCCGCCACGACCGCCAGGAGCGCCTTCCACAGGCGCCACCGGAGCTCCTCGAGGTGGTTGAGGAAGGGGGCGCGGCTCCCCTCCAGCTCGTCGTCAGGCGACGGGGGGCTTGGGCTCTTCGCTGTGTTCATCGGCGTCCGGGGCGGTGGCGGGGGCGGACCGCGGCGCGGCCTCTGAGTGCGCAGCGTCGCGCGGCGCCTTTCCGAGGGAGACCGTGCGCGGCTCGTGCGCAGGCGACTCGGCGGCCGGCGTGGCCTCTTCGTCCGCGTCGTCGGGCGGCTCCGAGCCCTGCGCGAACGTGCCTCGGGCGACGGTGCGCGGCTCGCTCGCCGACGGCTCGACGGACGGCTCGACCGGTGGCGCCGCGGGCTCCGCGCCGTCGACGGCGGCGGCCGCATAGACGCCCGCCTCGTCGGGCACGATGTCGTCGACGCTGGACGGGCGCCGCCACGTGGGCCGCGGCGGCTCGTCGAAGACCGACCGCTTGATGTCGTCGACGTCGATGGCGTCGCGCAGATCCTGGCCGGCCTTGCGCAGCGTGCGCACGCCCTTCCCCAGGGTCTTGGCGATGTCCGGCAGCTTCTGCGGGCCCACCACCAGCAGCACCACGACGAGGATCAGCAGGACTTCGCTGAAGCCGATTCCAAATGGGAGCACGGGGGTCAGAACCTCCCTTCGACGGCGTCCAGATCACGGTGGTCGAAGCTGCCAATCCGAGGCGCCATCTCGGTGGGCTCTGTACCGCGCTTGAACGGCAGGTTCAAGGAGGGGTTGCCGGAGGGCGCCAGCAGCCCGGTCGCGCGATCGACCGCGAAGTACTCGATGCCCGCGGGGGGCTCATCGGCGAAGTCGGCCTGGGGCCGGTCGGCGAGGGCGGCCTGCATGAAGCGCAGCCACACCGGCAAGGCGGCCTTGCCCCCCGTCTCGCCCTTGCCCAGCCTGCGGCGATTCAGATCGCTGCCGACCCAGACGACCGTGACCATCGACTCGGTGAAGCCGGCGAACCAGGCGTCGTAGGCGTCGGTGGTGCCGGTCTTGCCCCCGGCCGGCTTGCCGAGCTTCTTCGCCTTGACCGCCGTGCCGCCCTCCACCACGCCCCGCAGCGCGGTCTGCACCAGGAAGGCGGTGCCCGGGTCGAGCGCCTGCTCGCGGGGCTCGAACAGGGCCCGGAGCATGGCGTCGAGGCGGGCCGGCGTCGATGCCCAGGGATCGAGGAAGTGCGTTCGGTCCTCGAGCACGCGGCCCTCGCGATCCTCGATTCGCTTGATCAGCACGGGGCGAGGGCGCTGCCCGCGGAGGGCGAAGAGGCCATAGACCTGCAGCATGTCCCAGGGGGGGACGCACGAGCTCCCCAGCACCAGCGACTCGTGGGGATCCATGGGCGTGGTGATGCCGAGGCGCGTCGCCCACTCGGCGGCCGCCTTCGGACCGACGTGCCGGATGACGCGCACCGCGGGGATGTTCATCGAGTGCGTCAGGGCGTCGAAGAGCAGCACCACGCCCTTGTACGCGCCGCCAAAGTTCCTGGGCTTCCACAGGAACTCCGCGCCCTGGTCGTAGACGACGACCGGCGTGTCGTCGAGCGGCGTGGCCAGCGTGTAGTCGCGATCCAGGGCCAGACTGTAGACCACCGGCTTGAAGATCGAGCCCGGCTGCCGGCAGCCCTGGAAGGCGCGGTTGTACTCGCTCTGGTCGAAGTCGTAGCCGCCGACCATGGCCTTCACGTAGCCGGTGAGCGGGTCCATCGCCACCAGGGCGCCCTGCACCGGGGGCTCCTGCGAGAGCGCGACCACGGGCGGCGGCGCGGCCTCGCCCGCGATGGGCGCGGGCGCCTCGCCGAGCAGGCGGACCATGACCACGTCCCCGCGGGCCAGCGCCATGCGGGCGTCGCGCTGGCGACGCTCGTTGCGCTCGTCGCCCACGGCGTAGGGCGTCGCCCAGGCCATGCCCTCACGCAGGGGAATGCGCACCTCGAGGCGGCCCACCCGCGCCGTGGCGCCGTCCTTCTCGACGGCGGTCACCGCCCCCAGGTAGGTGCGACCGGGCTCGATCGCGGTGGGGCCGCCGTAGTGGCCGTCGGCGCGCGCCAGGAAGCCCGCCAGGCCGTCCTCGTCCAACCGCTTCAAGGGCCCCACGTAGCCCTGACGCTCGCCGAGCGCCTCGAGCCCGGCGCGCAGGGCGTCTTGGCCCTCGCGCTGCAGATCCACGTCCACCGCGGTGTAGACCCTCAGGCCCTCGGTGTTGAGCGCGTCATAGCCGTAGGCGCCCTGAACGTACTTGCGGACGTGCTCGGTGAAGTAGGGCGCGGCCTCGTGGAAGATGTCCGGCTGCTCACGGTGGACGGTGAGCGGCTCGTTCCAGGCGGCGTCAGCCTCGGCGGCGCCGACGAAGCCCTCCTCGACCATGCGGTCGAGCACGTAGCGTTGGCGCGCCTTCGCGGCCGTCGGATCCAGGATCGGCGTCACGCGCCCCGGCTGCGGTGGCAGCCCCGCGAGCATCGCGGCCTGGGCCAGATCGAGATCCCACACGTCGACGTGGAAGTAGCTGCGCGCCGCAGCCTGCACCCCGTAGGCGCCGTTCCCCAGGTAGATCTGGTTCAGATACAGGTAGAGGATGTCGAGCTTGTCGAGGACGGCCTCGGTGCGGCGCGCCAGGATCGCCTCGCGCGCCTTGCGCCGGTAGGACCGCTCGTTGCCCACCAGCGTCTTGCACAGCTGCTGGGTGAGCGTCGAGGCGCCCTGGACGGTCGAGCCCGCGAAGTAGTTGGCGACGACGGCGCGCACCGTCGCCCGGACGTCGACGCCGCGATGCTCGAAGAACCGCTTGTCCTCGGCCGCCAGGAAGGCCTGGACGAGGTGCGCCGGCAGCTGCTCGAGCGACACCACCTCGCGGCGCTCGACCGTGAACTCACCCAGGAGCCGACCGTCGTCGGCGTAGAAGCGGCTGATGGTCGGCGGGCGGTAGCCCGACACGCTGGGCGGCTCGGGCAGATCCTCCGAGAAGTGGACGTAGGCGGCCACCGCGACGCCCACGCCGCCCAGGCCGGCCGCCACCACCAGCAGGAAGACCGTGCCGGCGACGACGCGCAGCCAGCCACCACGACGCGGGTTGGTCAGGCGCAGGACGAACCGGGGCGCGGCGCTCATTCTTCGGGGCGGACTTCGTCCTCGGACACCGGGAGGCGCCGCCACGGCGCGCCGGTGGAGGGCGGTCGCCGCTCGGACCCGTCGAGGCCGCCGAGCGACATCTGTTTGGGCGCGTGCAGCACGCGCGTCGCGAGGCCGACCGCCGCGAGTTGGGCCGCGACGGCGTCGGCGCGGGGTCCGTGGACGAAGGTGATCTCGGGCCCCACGAAGCGGGCCAGGCTGACCAGCCAAGCCTCGTCCGCTTGCGGGCGCGCGTCGATGTGCACTCCCTGGCCGCCGGTGGCCACCGTCACGCGGGCGCCCCGGGCGCGCGGTCCCCGCGGGGTGAGCCACGCGGGCGCGAAGTGGGCGATGCCCGCCTCGGTCAACCCGTCGCACACCACGGCCGCGGCGGCGCCGTCGGGCACCACCAGTCGGAGCGACGCCTCCCCGCTCTGCGCTCGCTCGAGCCACGGCGCCTCGGGGGCGCGCTGGGCGGGCGCGCAGAGCACCAGGCGGTCGGCGGCGCGCGGGACGAGGGCGCGGGTGGTCGGACCGACGATCAGCGTACGGTGGCCGGCCTGCGTGAGGAGCAGCGCCGCGCCGCCCGGACCATAGCCGCTGGGGATGAGCTCCATGCGCTGCCCCATCGCCACGGCGCCCGCGCCGATCGGCAGGCCGAGGGCGCCGGGCCAGGTAGCGGCGAGGACGGTGCTCGCCAGGACGCGCCCTGCGGGCACGCGGCGGGCAGGGCGGTGGGTCCAGAAGGCGGCCGCGGCGCGCCGGGCCGGATCGATGGTGAGGGCGTCGACGCGCACCCCGCTGGTGAAGAGGATCGCCATGGGCCGGGCCATCGTAAGCGCACGGATCCCAAAAGGATAGTCGCGACACGGCCCCCGTCGTCCCTGGGTCGCGCCTACCTCTCCCCTCACCGAACGGCCCACCTCGACCGAAGTCACGACGGTGTCCGCGCGGGTCGCGGGGGTGACTTCATGGATCGAACCACGCTGCGCGGGATGCGCCGCCATGCCCGCTTCGTCGCGTCTCAGCTCGCGGTCGCCTTCGCCATCCTGTGCGGGCTGTGGCTGGCGCTCGGCGAAGGCCTGACGCAGGCCGTGGGCGAGAAGTCCCCCGTGCACGCGCTGCTGCTGCACCGCGACTGGGTGTTCCTGTTCCTCACGACGGTGGCGGTCTATGTCTTCGCCGCCCGCATCCTGTCGCGCGCCGATCAGAACGAGTACGCCCGAACCGAGAGCGAGCGCACGCTGTCGAGCTTGGTCACGCAAGTGCCCGGGCTGGTCTACCAGTGCCAGAACGACTTCCTGCGCACCCCGGAGTTCGTGAGCGACGGGTGCTACGAGCTGACCGGCCACCGGCCCGAGGATCTCGAGGGCAACCGCCGCACCACGCTCGACGCGCTGATCCACCCCGAGGATCTGCCCGGCGTGCAGGCCGCCCTGCGCGACGCGCTCGACGCGGGCCGCCCCTACCGCATCACCTACCGCATCCGCACCGCCGACGGCGAGGAGCGCTGGGTGCTGGACAGCGGGGCGGGGTACGAGCTCACCGACGGCACCTTCAGGAAGCTCGAGGGCCTGATGGTGGACGTCACGCGGCAGAAGCACACCGAGCTCCGCTTGGAGGGCGCGCGGCAGCACCTGCAAGAGATCGTCGACGCGCGCACCGCCGATCTCGAGCGCGCCAACATCGACCTCGAGCACGCCAACGTCGACCTGGCGAGCGCCAACGACAAGCTCGCCAACGCCAACCTGCGGCTCACCGAGTTGTCGCGCCACGACGGCCTGACCAAGCTGCTCAACCGGCGAAGCCTGGACGACTTCGTGCAGCAGGAGCACCACCGCTGCAAGCGCTACGGCGGACGCTTCTCGGTCGTCATGATCGATCTCGACCACTTCAAGAACCTCAACGACACCTATGGCCATCAGGGGGGCGACGACGTGCTCCGCACGGTGGCGGATCAGCTGCGCGGCAGCATCCGCAACAGCGACAAGGCCTTCCGCTACGGCGGCGAGGAGATGGCGCTCGTGCTCCCCGAGACCGAGGGCAAGGCGGCCTGGCTCGTGGCCGACCGCCTGCGGGCCACGCTCAGCGCCCACCCGCTGCACCTCACCGACGAGCACGGCGCGTCGCACGACGTGACGGTGACCTACAGCGCGGGCGTGGCGACCTTCCCCGAAGACGGGAGCACGGTGGAGCAGGTCTTCGCGGCCGCGGACCAGGCGCTGTACCAAGCCAAGCGACGTGGCCGAAACCGCGTGTTCCAATGCAACAGCGGCACCCGCCCTCCCCCCCCGTGCGGGCGACCGACGCCCGCGCTGCGTCGAAGTGAGCCGCCCCGCAGAGCGGGCACGGCAGGCGCCGGCACCGTAGGCGCGCTCCCGGCCGTCTGGTAGGGTGCCGCGTCCAAATCGGGGCCCCGATTGATCCATGCCGTCGCCAGCATCGCCGCGCTCTTCGGAGGCCCCCTCATCCTGCGCCTCGGGGGCCGCCGGAGCACGCTCGCGCCCGCGGTGGACGCCTTCGTGCTGGTGGCGCTCGGCGGGGTCGTGCTGCTCCACCTGCTGCCCGAGGCGCTGGCCGAGGGCGGCGCCTGGGCGATGCTGGGCGCGACGGTCGGCGCGTTGCTGCCCCTACTCCTCGAGGGCCGGGCCGGGCGCTCGCGTCGGCTCGCCTGGCTGGCGTTGGCCGCGCTCACCGTCCACGCCTTGATGGACGGGGGCGCCCTGGCGGGCGCGGGAGGCTCGAACGGGCTGGCGGCGGGGGTGGTGCTGCACCGTTTGCCGGTGGGCCTGTTCGTGTGGTGGGTCGTCCGACCGCTGCACGGGCAGCGGATGGCCTGGCTGACGCTGGGGGTGATCGCGGCCGCGACGCTGGTCGGCATGGTGGTGGGCGAGGCGCTTTACCTGGTCGCCGATCACGCCGACGTCGCCATCTTCCATGCGCTGGTGGGCGGCTCGCTGCTGCACGTGCTGCTGCACGAGGTCTCGCCCGAGGGGCTCACCCACCACCACGGCCACGATCACCCGGTCGAGGCCGTGCACGCCGGTCCCCACTGCGAAGCCGCGCCGGGCGCGTCCGGCGCCCACCTGCACGTCGAGGCGCACCACCATGGCGGCCGCGGCGGCGCGACGACCGCGGCGGCGAGCCTGCTGGCGCTGGGCGTCGTGTCGGTGATGGCCGAGACCGACGCGCTCGAGGCGAGCACCGCGTGGAGGCTCGTCCGGCTCGCCGCACCCGCGCTGCTGGGGGCGACCTGGCTGGCCGGCCTCGCGCGCACGCGCTCCGGACGGGGCGCCTACGGCCGGGCCTTGGGTTGGCTGGCGGGGGGCACGGCGGAT
>CALBMW010000724.1 GCA_937896275.1 uncultured Myxococcales bacterium | reverse complement strand
GCCCCCGGCGTTCGGCTGGCCACCGGCGCCGCCCCCCCCATCGCCGGCCGCCTGTCCCCCGCTCCCGCCTTCAAGGCCCGTCGTCCCCCCACCGCCGCCGTCCGCGCCCCCGGCGGCCGGATCGCCCGACGCGCCGTCCTCCTGGCATCCGACCAGCAACATCGTCAGGAAGAGCGGCAGGCTGATCCGGCGCCAGCCGAGCGTTCGTGTCGTCATGGTGTCCTCGCGTTCAATCTTCGAGTTCGGGCGGCCTTCCTCACTGACAGAACAGGCTGGGCTGGCACGCTTGGCCCGGGGCGCAGTGCGCGTCGTCGGTGCACGAGACCAGACCCGGAATCTCGACGGCGCGCTCCAGGCGCGACGCGACGACGAGATCCACCCGCCCGGGACCGATGACCGTCGAGCCGACGGAACGGCGCGACACGATGATCGTCGGAAACCCCGCCGTCCCCAGCGCCACCAACCGATCGAGCAAGTCGGCCGGAATCTCCAGCGCGCCCGCGTCCGGTGCCGCGCACTCGATCTTGCCCTTCGTCCCGCCGTGATGACTGATGTCCAATTGGACCGTGACCTCCGAAGCGTCGGGCGACCCGGCCGCGACCCACGCCAACGGCATGGCCTGACGTGCGTCCAGCACGAAGCGCTGCGTCTCGACGACCAGCGGCGCGATCCCCTCGACCTGCAAAGAGAAGGGCGCGTAGCGACCACCCCCGGTCTGGACGCTCAACAGGTCGCCCTCGACGAAGGCCGGATACGGCGCGTGCGGCCACTGATAGGTGTTCGCCACCGGCAGGATGGTGAAGTCGGTCTCACCGCCGTCGGTGCGCAGGCCGCGAACGCGCACCGCGCCCACGTCCTGAGCGCTGGGGTAGGCTCGGCAGACGTCGTCCTCGACGCACGCGGCGCTGCCCCCGCAAGATTCGCGGCACCGCGGCACGCGCGGCTCGAAGAGCCGACAGGCGCCCTCCTCGGCGGACAACTCCCACACGAACAGCGACGGCGTCGGGCCATCGGCCACCCGCCCCACCAGCGTCGTATAGCCCGGCGCCTCCACGCGACCGTCCGCCGCCGGTGTGGGCGCGACCAGGCTCACCTGGAAGGCGCCGACCAGCACCTCGGGATCGCCCGGCGGCTCGGCGTCCCGCGGGCTCGCGTCCGCTCCAACGCCCGCGTCGGACTGCGGCGTGCCGTCGAGGCCCGGCGTCGCGTCCGCCGCTGTGAACGCATCGACGGCCTCCGTCGCATCGGCCCGCGACGTCGCGTCGACCCGTGGACCCACGCCCACGCGCATGTCGAGCGTCTGCCCGGCGTCCGCGGAGAACGACGCCGCATCGCCATCGTCGCAGGCCACCGTCCACAGCACGCACGCGGCGCCTGCGGCGGCGACGACCCGCGCGCCGAACCGCCCTCCCATGACCATCCTCCTGGCCTCGTCTCCCTTGGCCCTCAGGGGCCCCGCGCCCACGGGCCCCGCGCTCATTGGCCCCTCCCCGGATGCGGCCGCGCCTGCTTGAACACCAGCCGAGGCTCACCCCCGACCACCGGTTCGAACTTCAGCTCCACGTCCATCGCGTACCACGTACCGGCCGCCTGACCATAGGCGGGGGCGAAGCGACGGTGAATGGCATCGAGGCCCTGCCCGAGCGCATAGACCTGGTCGCCGTCGAGCACCGTCGTCCCCGCGGCCACGAGGTTGGAGTGGGACAGATAGACGACCGGTTGCCCAGGCAACCCGTAGTGATAGATGAACTGATCGGTCGTGTCCGCGCCCTCCGGTTGAACGACCGATGCCTCGCCGAACTGGACGTTGACGTAGAAGCCCGGCTCGAGCCCCGACGGCACGAAGGGGTTCGCCGTCAGCGCCACGCCGTTGGCGACCTCGTCGCTGAAGTTGTGGTGCACCAGCAGCGCCATGCCCACCGCCCGGTGGTCGATGCCGCGGTAGGCTCGCTCCTCGAAGGCGCGGAAGTACCAGACGCTCGCCCAGACCTTGCGGATGGCGTCGAGCGTGTCGTCCCAGTCGTCGTGATCGCCGGTCGCCGAAGTGTACAGCCCGGCCCCCGTGAAGCCGTCGAGATCCTCGGCGTTCGTGCTCGAGCGGAAGCGAAGGTCGACGCCGGCGTAGTCCGCGTCCCACTTGGCGCGCAGCAGATCCTGAAGACCCTGATCCACCGGCGCTGCACGCATGTCGTCTCTCAGGCGGCCCAGCTCGGCGTCGCGCACCTCGGCATCGTGCATGAAGTCGTCGTCCGCCAGCAGCGCCTCGACGCGCGCGTCGAAGCCGTTCTGAGCCATGAACTGCGCGTAGTAGTACACCGGAATGGCGAAGGCGTCAGGGGTCGTCACGTCCTCGGTCCGGGCCAGGACCGAGTAATGCGATGCCTTGCCGCCAAAGGCCGGCACCGCGGCCTTGATCGCTTCGCGCAGGCCGAGGCCGGCCCCCTCGTCCACCAGCAGCTCGACGTCTCGCAGATCGGTCACCGACGTGTCCAACCGCGGCACGGCGACGGCGTCGGGCAGGTGGTCGACCCACCACGCGTCCGCTTCGGCCGCGTCGACCTCCTCGATGGAGTAGTCGAAGGCGCCCACCACCAGCCGCACCCAGCGACCGTCGAGCGCGTGAAGGGTCGCGTCGGTGGTCGCGCCGCGCAGGCCCATGTTGGGCGTCCCGCGGTTCTGCGACAGCACGTTCACGTGCGACAGGGGCGTCTGGAAGGCCTCGGTGATCAGGCCGGCCACGACGGAGATATCGTTGTGCACCTGGTCGAGCACTACGACGTCCCGGTACGAGACATAGGCCGCGTCCAACTCGGCTGCCCGCAGGAAGCGGAGCCGTCCATAGGTCGTGCCCAGGTTGAGCGGCTGATAGTCGATGCCCGCGTAGATCGCGTCGGTGGTGACGATCGGCACGTCGGCGGGCAGGCGCCGCGCCTCGGCCTGCACCGATTGCGACAAGGGGTGGAAGCGGAGCGCGGCGCCGAAGAAGGCCCGCGCCTGAACGGCGTGAAACAGGAGCGCGATCAGATCAGCCGACGCCGTGTCATAGGGCGCGATCTCCAGCGCCCACACGGCAGGTCCCTCGTACCAGGTCACCGCGCCGAGAACGAAGCGGCGGTCGGGCGCGTAATACTCGCTGCGGTTGAACTCCTCGAGTCCGGGCACGATGGGCCGACCGGCGCCCGAGAGTTGCGCGGCCACAAAGTCATGGTGAATCAGGTACTTACCGCTGTTCTGGAAGTACAACGCGTCCCCGTCCAGGCGGTCGAGCACCACCTTGACCGACACCGCGCCGGGGATGGACTCGTCGAGCGGCTCGGAGGCCAGCAAGTCGAAGTCGGCCGGGCAGCCGAGCCGCCGCGCGAAGTCGGGGGCCTCGCCGGCGGGCAGCTCGCAGACTGGTGGCTCCGCG
>CALBMW010000723.1 GCA_937896275.1 uncultured Myxococcales bacterium | reverse complement strand
CAGCCCCTCTCCCACGCTCTCGAGTACGGCGCGCTCGTCCGACCGAACGGTGAAGTCCGCCGCCGCCAGCGCCGCGGCCATCGCGAACACCTTCTCGCGCGCGCCGGCGTCGCTCAGCGCCCCCGCCACGCGCCTCGCGGCCGCCGCGGGGTCACTCCTGCCCTCGGTCGCCGCCGCCACGCGCGCGTGCACGGCGGCCTTCTTCTCGGCCAGCCACGGCAAGCGATCGAGCTGTGCCTCCAGCTCGATGACCTCCATCGTGCTGGCGCGACCGTCCGCGTACACCACCGCCGCCAGCACATCGACCACCGCCTCGATCGCGGCGGAGTCGAGCTGCGCCAGGACCGGATCGGTCCCGAGCTCATCAGCCAACTGATCCCAGGACATCGCCATCCTCCGTGCGTTGAGTGTCGGCGACGATAACCGCGGCCAAGGCCCCGCGCCAGCGTCCCGCCACGTTGCATCCAATCGGCGGCGCGCGGCCAGATCGCCCGAGCCCGCGGGCGCCCGGCCGCTGGCCCGGTGTGTCGATCGCGGCGCGCGTTGACGAGCCGAGAGCAGGGCGGGACACTGCCCGCATGCAGCTCGACAGCCAAAGCCTCCTCCGCCTGCGCACGCGTATCGGCCTCTTCCGGGGCTTCTCGGACGAGGACCTCGTGGCCCTGCTCCGCCGCGCCGACCGCGCCACGCTCGCCGACGGGCACGTGGTCTTCCGCGAGGCCACGCCTGGCAACCAGATGTTCATCATCCTGGCGGGTCGCGTGCGCATCAGCCGCCGCGTGGGCCTCGATCACGAGGACGAGTTGGCCGTCCTCGAGAGCGGCGACTGCTTCGGCGAGATGGGCCTCATCGACACCGCCCCGCGCTCGGCGGAGGCGACCGCGCTCGGCGACACTGTGCTCCTGAGCCTCACGTCCGAGGCCCTCGCCGGCGCGCCCGCCGCCTTCTCGGCGCGCCTCTTCCGCAACTTCGCGTCCATCCTCGCGGCGCGCCTGCGGGGCACCAACGAGCAGTTCGCCCGCGTCTCGGCCCACGATCGCGAGCTGAGTGGCCGCTTCAAGGAGTTGGCCGGGCGCCTCGGCGCCTCGCGAAATGGTCTGCGGGGCAGCGAACTCAACCACGCCGATCTCGCGGGCGCCTCCTTGCGGCAGGCCGACCTGCGCGGCGCCCTGCTGCACGACGCCAACCTCGACGGCGCCGACTTCCGCGAGTCCGATCTGCGCGGCGCCGACCTTCGCCAAGCCAACCTCAGCCACGCCAACCTGTCGCAGAGCGACTTCAGCGGCGCCGATCTGCGCGGCGCGGTCTTCAAGCAGGTCAACCTGACCGGCGCCAACTTCGCCGGCGCGCGCATCGAGGCGCCCGTCGACGAGGAGCGCTGACGCGCGAGGTGTGCCGAGGGTTTGGGCGCTGCCGCGACGGCAGCTGATCACCAGAGGGTGACCACCCAGGTCGCACCGACCCACGCCCCGAGCGCCGAGCCGAGCGTCGCCAGCGCCGCCACCAGCAGCACCCGGCTGAAGCGATTTCGGTACAGCCCCCGCAGCGTCAGCACGTCCTGATTGAGGCGCTCGCAGTCGGCCACGGTCGGCTTGCGAAGCCAGGCCTCCACCAACCCCACCACCATCCCGGCGCCGATCGTCGGGTTGAGCGACGTGATGGGCGAGGCCACCGCCGCGGTGATCACCGAGAGGAGCTTGGCCCCCCCGATCATCGTCATCAGGGCCGCCATCACCGCGTTGGGGATGATCCAGGCCTTGAGCATGTCGCCCAGCGACGCCCCGGCCTGCTTCTGATAGCCGAACCAGAAGGCCCCCAACATGAGCGCCGGGATGATCCACTTGAGCGACCGCACCCACAGCTTGGTCGGCGGGATCACCGACAGCAGCCCACGGTCCGCCCGCTGGCCCTGGTAGCGCACCATGCCCTCGACGTGGCCGGCCCCGACGACCGCGACGATCTTCCGCCCGGGGGCGTCGTCGATGGCCGACATCAGGTAGCGATCGCGCTCGTCGATCAGGGGCCGCTGCACCCGAGGCAGCTGCTCGGCGAAGGTGCGCATCATGTCCGACAGATGATCGCGATCCTTGAGCTTCTCGAGATCATCCTCCGAGATCTCTGTCCCGCCGAAGAAGCCCTCCGACAGCGCGCCGAGCACCTTCACCTTGTCCAGCAATCGCAGGCTGGCCCAGGTGCGCTTCAGCGTCGCCTGGATGTCCCGATCGGCCAGGACGAGCTGGGCCCCCACGTCCTCGGCGGCCTTGACCGCCTCCTTCAGCTCGGCGCCCGGCTCGACCCCGAGCTGCTCTCCGAGCCGCCGCTGATAGGCAGAAAGAGTCAGGTTTGCCAATAAAAACAGGACCTTGCGTTCTCTGATCACCTGGAAGATGTCGAGCGTGCGCCAGCGGTCCAAGTCGAACATCGCGCTGAAGCGCGTCGCGCACAGCTCGACGCACACGGTGTCGGGGCGAATGGCCTCGATCGTCTGGCGCACCTCCTCGACGCTCTTGCGTGAGATGTGCGCGGTGCCGACGACGTAGACGGTGCGATCGCCTTGGTCGAGGACGGTGACGTTGGGCCCGAGTTCTGTGGCGAGTTCCATGGCGCGCAAGCTATCCGCCACGGCACTTCGACGCCAGCCCGTTCAGGCAGGGCGGTGAAGCGGACCCCCCGGGGCGCGGACCCCGGGGAGGGCAAACGCTCCGCGGCTGTTGGTTGCGATGCGCTACTGGTTGCGATGCGCTACTGGTTGCGATGCGCTACTGGTTGCGATGCGCTACTGGT
>CALBMW010000722.1 GCA_937896275.1 uncultured Myxococcales bacterium | reverse complement strand
GGCAGAACGGTGCTGCGCGACGCGGAGCGATTTTGTGGGGAGGCTCCTAAGCGATCGTCCCGACCCCCGGCCCCCGCGCTCCATCAAGCGCTCCCAGCACACTCACGGACCCGCCTGGGGCCCTCCGTGCACTTGCTCCCTGGCGCCGCGGGCAGCCGTCCGCAGACATTCGGTGGTGGACGTCTGACAAGCGTACCTACGGGCTCACGTGCTCCTACCGTGGGATCGACAGCTTGGCGAGTTGCGCACACAGATGGTCCCTGAAAGACGCCAACCGCTGCACGCCCGCGTCCGGCCACCCCTCGCGGGCGCCGATCGCGCCCACCGGCAGTTGCGACAGCACCCAGGCCAGGGTGGCCGCCGACATGGCCCCGTCCTTCTGTCCGGCCGCCTCGACCGCCGACGGGAGGTCCAGACCGGTCGCGAGGAGTGCGTCCACGTCGACGAGATCACGCAGTTCGGACCGAGAGAGCAGCGCAGCCAGCTTGTTGGCGAGGATCTCCCCCGGCGTGTCGACCTCGATGACCCTGTCACCGAGCGGGTGCAGGGCGGGTGTCTCCCCGTGCGGCACCGGCTCGGCGACCAGATCGACCTCGACCGCCTCCCCGTCGTCGGCCTCGACGTGCAGTCGAACGAAGGACGGCGTCCGCCGCAGAGCCCGCACCGTGAAGCCCGCCGCACGGAGCGTCGCCTCGACGGCGGGCTCGAAGTCCTCCAGCGTCGACCGACCATGCCAGAAGATGTCGAGGTCGCGCGTGGCCCGATGCCCCAGATGGAACCCCGCGAGCGCCGCACCGCCCGTGAGCGTCCAGCGCGGATCGAAGTCCGCCAGCGCGCTCAGGATCGCGAGCTGCGCGCTACTCAGCCGCGACGGCCCCATCCAGCACCTCCTGCCAGCGATCGAGCAGGTACCGCCACATCGCCCGCTCGCGTCCCAGGTAACGCTCGACCTGGGGCCACGACCGAATGACGTCCCGGAGCGAAACGAACTGGAAGACGTCGTCCGGCTTCGCTTGCCGCATCAGCTTGCCGAGGTAGTAGGCCCGCACGTCATCTTCGGGATCTCGAAGGGCGCGTCGAAACTGCTCGAGCGTCATGTCCGAGTCCCACAGGAAGTACGGGCGCCCCTGTGCGTCGCACAACATCTCGGGCGGCGTCGGAAACAGCAGAGGTGGCCGATCGACCTTCATGCGCGGACTATAGCGCGCGCTCGCGGCGAGCGGCGCGGCGCCGAGAGCGGCCCCGCGCTCGCGGTCCCGAGCGACGTGTCGGGCACGTCTTCACGGGCACCTCTCCTCGGCGGCGCGACGTGGTGCTGGTCCTCGCGGCCGGGGCACCAGGACCTTCTGTCCTGCCGCCCCCCTCGCCGCGAGGGTCGGCCCGCGCCGCGTCGGGGCCCTTCGCGCCGCGAGCAGTGCGGCCCCCCGGGTAGATCTACGGCGGCAGACCGACGTGTCAGGCACCTCTTCCGGGCAGACCGACGTGTCAGGCACCTCTTCCGGGCGGGGCATTCTCTTCCGGGCGGCCTTGGACCCCGCCGGTCAGTGGCAGTCCACGTCGCCGACGCGCAGGGCGCGCATGACCTGCAGGCTCTCGATCCACGCCACCGTGAGGCCGCCAACGCCCCGACCGATGCGCGGCCCCGAGACCTGTCCGCCCCGGATCGACGCCGTGACGACGTACACCGGGTCGCGTGAGACCAGCGCCCCCTGAGCGTTCAGGAACCAAGCCCCGAGGTACTGGTGCTCCGCGTCCGCGCCCGCGAGCAGGACATAACCCTCCGCTGTGGCGAACACAGCGGGGGGTGAGTCGCCGCGCGGCACCGAGAGGTTGGTGGGGCTGCCGAAGCCGGTGACCGGGTCGAAGGGCATGAGCCGCAGCGTGGTGCCGTCATCGGCGCGGCCAGCGACCAGGATCGTCGTGTTGCTGGTGTCGAGGGCCAACCCGGGGAGAAGCTCGTCGGCGTTGCCCACCGGCGTCCCCGATCGGTTCTCGACGACCCGCGCCGTGGTGACCCTGAAGGCCTCGAGGCGAGCGCCCTGCATGACCACGAAGTGGCGCGCAAAGACGAACCAGGCGCCGTTCAGCCTGACGATGGCGGGCGTCGACCAGGTGTCCTGGCCGACGAGCTGGGCCGCGGCGACCGTGAAGTAGGTGGCGTCCGCCAGATCCGCCACGGGGAAGGTGACACCCGTGAGGGCGCTCGCCATCTCGAACGCCAACGGACCATCCTGGGGCGGCGTGCCCCAATACACGACCAGGGACTGTGCCGGTCCCCCGGCGGGCACGATGGTCGCGACCGCGGGGGTCTCGACGACCGCCAGCGCCTGAACGTGGGACCCCACGGTCACCGTGCCATCGGGCATGCGCTGCACGCGGAAGGTCGCCAACCCGCGCGCGTCCCGGCCGACCTCGTCTTCGGTTGGAGCCGAATAGGCCGCCGCCACGATGAACACGTCGCCCGCCTTCGCGACCGCCGGTGCCTCGAAGGTGAAGCTCTCGTTTCCCAGACGGAAGGGTTGACCCCCCACGAAGGCGCCCCAAAGCGCCCTGCCTCGGTCCGCCGTGGTCTGGGTCCACACGACGAGCCGATCGTCGGCGCCGCGGTCCAGGGCGTGATCCTGCACCGAGCCCCCGCTGACCAGCACCGCACCCGCGATCGGCGCCGGGCAGCCCCGCTCGCACCCGTTGCTCAGGTCGAAGTCACCATCTATGTAGCCCTCGTCGCAGGCCGTGACCGAACATGTCCCCCCGGCCACGCACATCCCCGTGGCGTGGGTGACCGTACACACCAGCGGCTCGTCGTTGCTCGGCCCTTCGTCCGTCAGGCCGTCGCAGTCGTTGTCCAGGTCGTCGCAGATCTCGATCCCCGACGGCCCGGCCGTCGCCGAGCACGTGGTCTGGTCGTGACTCGGGTGGCACACCACGGTACCTCGCCGCTGGCAGATTCCCTGACCGCGGGTGCACTCTCTCCCCAACCCCGGGAAGCCCTCGTCGGTCATGCCATCACAGTCATCGTCGACGTCATTGCAGATCTCGGGCGGCAGCTGTCCCAGGTCACAGACACCCCAGGCGCCGTCCGCGCAGAACTGCTGGCCACCGCAGCCTTCGTCGCCGCAGGCGCGGGTCAGGTCCTGGCCGCCCGTGCCCTCGTCGGTCTGCCCGTCGCAGTCGTCGTCGCCGGCGTTGCAATCCTCGGCCGCGGGCGACACCCCACCGAGGCAGGCGGTCCAGACACCCTCTGCGCAGGTGCGAACACCCTGCGCGCAGGCGCCCACGTCCGTCCCGCAGCGCTCGGCCAGCGCCCCGCCCTGCGCGCCCTCGTCCGTCTGGCCGTCGCAGTCGTCGTCGCGGCCGTTGCAGGCCTCGGCGGGCGCCGGACCGCAGTCGCCGCACGCGTTGCGGACCCCCTCGTCGCTGACGCCGTCGCAGTCGTCGTCGAGGTTGTTGCAGATCTCGGGGACGGGCGCGATCTCGCCGAGGCAGGCGGCGCCGGGGACACCCTGGTCGCAGCGATGGACGCCGCTCCGGCAGCGCCCGACGTCCGTCCCACAGCCCGTCGCGGTGTCCTCGTCGACGGCCCCGTCGCAGTCGTCGTCCGCCCCGTTGCACGCCTCGGGCTCCGGTCCGGTCATCCCCATGCAGTCGCCGAAGGTGCCGCTGGCGTCGTCGCAGAGCTCGACACCGAACGTGCAGGCCCCCGCGTCCGATCCGCAGGTCCGCGTCAGGCTCTCGTCCACCGCGCCGTCGCAGTCGTCGTCCACCGCGTTGCAGGTCTCGGCCCGAGGCCCGATGGCGCCGACGCAGGGGCCCCACCCACCGTCCTCGTCGCACACCTGCAGGCCCTGCTCGCAGGCCCCGGGCTCGAGACCGCAGGCGCGCTCCATGCCGACCGTGCACTCGCACCCCTCGTCGACCGTGCCGTCGCAGTCTTCGTCGGTAGGGGTCGCGCAGTCCTCCGGGACCGGATCGACGCCGCCGACGCAGGCGTCCTCGAAGACGCCGTTCCGGCAAGCCGCCAGACCGGAGCGGCAGATGCCCTCGTCGATGCCGCACGGCCGGGTCACGCCCTCGTCGATCAAGCCGTCGCAGTCCTCGTCGGCGTCGTCGCAGGTCTCGGGCCGAGGGCCGACGGCGCCCTCGCAGTCGGTCCAGGCGCCCTCCTCGCAGCGCTGCGCGCCCGGCTCGCAGTCGCCGCGGGACGCGCCGCAGGGGCGCGGGGGCAGCTCGTCGACCACCCCGTCGCAGTCGTTGTCGACCCCATCGCAGGACTCCTCCCCGATGCCGGCGATGCCCTCGTCGACGAGCCCGTCGCAGTCCTCGTCCTGACCGTCGCAGGTCTCGTCGGCCGGGCCGACGCCGCCCACGCAGTCGGTCCAGACGCCCTCCTGCAGGCAGAAGCGCTGACCGAGCTCGCAGACGCCCATCGCGCTGCCGCAGGCCTGAACCGAGCCCGGCTCGCAGCCCTAGCCGCCGTCGGGCTGCTCCGCCGCGTCGGGCGCGCCGACATCCGTGATCACCCCGGCGTCCGGCGTGTTGGCCGCGTCTTCGGGGGCCGCGTCGAAGGTCGCGCCGTCGGGCGTCCCGCCGTCGGGGGTCGCGCCGTCGGGGGTCGCGCCGTCGGGGGTCGCGCCGTCGGG
>CALBMW010000721.1 GCA_937896275.1 uncultured Myxococcales bacterium | reverse complement strand
GTGTGGTTGCTCGAGCGTCACGACCTGCCGCTGGTCGCGGTGCAGGTGGTGGTGCCCTATGGCGCGGCCGACGACCCCAGCGGCGAGGGCGGCGTCGCGGCGCTCACGGCCGAGATGATGGAGCAGGGCGCCGGGCGGCGCGGATCGGTGGCGCTGAGCGAGGCGGTCGAGCGTCTGGGCGCGCGGCTGAGCGTGACGGCGAACCGCGATCTGAGCGCGGCCGGACTGCTGGTGCTGCGCGATCGGCTGGCGGCGGGCCTCGAGATCCTGGGCGACGTCGTGGCGCGGCCGCGCTTCGAGGACGCCGAGTGGGCGCGGTCGCACCCGCTGTGGCTGGCGGGCTTGCGCAGTCGAGCATTCGAGCCGCCGGCGGTGGCCTCGCTGGTGGCCGACGCGGTGATCTTCGGGCCCGAGCACCCCTACGGTCACCCGGTCGACGGCACCGTCGAGAGCGTCGAGCCGTTGACCGTGGCCCACGTAAAGGCCTTCCACGCGCGCGCCTGGCGGCCCGAGCGGGCGACGGTGGTGGTGGTGGGCCACGTGACGCCCGCCGAGCTCGCGGAGCTGCTGCCCAAGGCCTTCGCGCAGTGGGCGGGCACCGGGGAGCCGCCCGCGCCGCCGATGGTCACCGCGCCGATGGCGAGCGCGCCGCCGCCCACTGTGCTGGTGGAGCGGCCGGACAGCCCGCAGACGATGCTGCTGCTGGTCGCGCCCGGTCCGGCGGCCGCGGATCCGGCGCAGGCGCCGCTCGAGCTGGTCAACATCGCGCTGGGCGGGTCCTTCACGTCGCGGCTCAACCAGAACCTGCGCGAGGACAAGGGCTATACCTACGGCGCCCGCTCGCGCGTGCCCTTCGACCGGGCGCCGGGGCGGGCGACGGCGGGCGCGTCGGTGCAGACCGAGGTGACGCAGCCGGCGCTGGGCGAGCTGCTGGCCGAGCTGAAGAAGATGCGCGACATGGGCCCGCGCGCGGACGAGCTGGCCAAGGCGCGGGCGACGGCGCGCAACGGAGACGTCGAGGCCTACGAGGCGGTGGAGGACGCGGCGGGCCGGCTGGCGCAGTTGGCGGGCCTGGGATTGCGGCCAGGTCACGACGCGGCGATCGCGGCGGCGCGCGACGCCGTGGACGTGGGGGCGGCCAAGGCTGCGGCCGCGGGGGTCGATCTGGCGGGCGGCGTCCTCGTCACGGTGGGTGATCGTGCGGCCGTCGAGAAGGCGATCGAGGGGCTGGGGCTGGCCGCGCCGGTGATGTACGACGAGTCGGGCAAGCGGCTGCCCTGAGGGCATCCGGGCGCCTCGATCACTCGTCGCGGAAGCTCTGGGCGGGCAGCGCCTCGGCCGCCGCCGCCTGCCGGTGTGCTTGCCAGTCCTCGCCGACCGCCACCGTGCCGCCTTCGCCGCCGTGCGGGCCGGCGATGAAGGTCCGCGCCGCGGGCACGCCGGCGCCGGCGAAGGCGAAGATGTCGGTGGTCGCGTTGCCGTAGGCGGCGTCGATGACGAAGCCCCGGGCCTCGAGCCCGGTCAGGAAGTCGAGCTTGTACTGCCCAACCTCGCCGTTGGTCGGCAAGATCTGCGCGACGTCGTCGACCACATGCACGGCGCCGCGGGCGAAGCCCAGGTCGTCCAGCCAGCCGCGCGAGATGTCCGTCAGCACGTAGGGGCGACCGGTGAGGTACACCAGCAGGCGGCCCTGGTCGACGCGCCGCAGGTGCGTCAGCTCGACACCGCCGGCGCGGGCTTCGGGTACGTAGTCGCCGTTGAGGATGGGCTGGAACAGATCGGTCAGCACGTCGCGGAAGAGCTCGAGGTCGTCGGTGGTGAGCGTGCCGTCGATGTCGAACACCATCAGGTGGGTGCCGGGCGGGACGACCCACAGGCGGGATCGGGTGACGGTGCCGTCGCCCAGGACACGCAGCGCGACGTCATAGCGCCCGACCGCCGGCAGATCGGCGGCCGCCAGCGGCAGCCCCACGCGCCCATCGGTGTCAGTGGTCGCGCGGCCCAAGGGCGCCCAGCCGCCCGCGCAGTCCGAGCGGTAGACCGCGACGTCCTCGTCCTCGAGGTCCTTGCTGAGTGGTCCGTAGGCGAACTTCCCGGGAAGGTCGATGCCCGCGCCAAGCACCGCCAGGACGTCCTGCGCGCTGTGGCCGGCGGCGCCGAGCACGATGATGTTGCTCGTCACGTGCCGCCAGCCCTCCGTGGCGCCGCCTGGATCGTCGGGCGTCTCGCAGATGACGAGGGCGGGGCGCTCGTCGTCGGGGGGCGCGAGCGCGGCGTCCACGTCCACGGCGGCCGCGTCGTGCGGCGGGCTTGCTGCGTCGGTGAAGGGCGGGGCGGCGTCGTCGCGGGCGCCGAGATCGAGTTCATCGTCGGCGCGCGCGTCCGGCGTCGGTCCGGGCTGGGCGTCGGCCCGCACGGGGGTCGCGTCGGTCGCGTCGCCCGCCTCACCGACCGCGCCGTCGTCGCAGGCGCTCAAGGCGACGGCGAGCGTAACGGCCGCGATGCCGCGGGACATCACCCATGCGCGTCTGCTGACTCTGCCCTCGTGGATCATGTGGTCTCCTCGGCCTTCGCGCCGGGAGTCTGGCACGTCGTCGCGCAGTGGGGCCAGCGTGGGTGGGGGAGGGCGCGAGGGGCGGACGGCAGACGGCGCTGCGCCCGTCGGTCGGCGCGACCCGGGTCGGGCCTCCGCGCGGGTGCGGCTTCGGCGGCGTCAGCGCGGGACGGCGCTGAACGTCCGGTCGCCGTTCATCGGGAAGCTGCACGCCCAGGATGAGCTGGCCACGATCTCACAGCTGTGGTTTGGGCCGCTGATCTCCGGGGTCACGTCCACCGCGTTGATCGTGGCCGCCACGTTGGTGCCGGCGTCGACCTCCCACTCGCAGTCCCCACTGCACCCCGCGGACACCGGCTCACCATCGGTCATGAACGAGAAGAAGCCGCCGTAGCCGTTCATGCGGGCGGTGAGGGTGTGGACCTGCCGCGGTGGGGCGAAGTGCGGCCAGACGATGCGGAGGGCGCGATCGACGTCCATGGTGAGGTGACAGACCACCGACTGCGGCTCCGCCGAGCAGGCGTCGTCCACGTGTGGCTCGGTCTCCCATTCGGGCGGCCCGGCGCCGTGGTCGCTGAGCACCTGGGCGTAGTAGCCCGCGGGAACGTCGTAGACGCAGGGCTCGCGGGGTTCGCAGAGATCGGCGCTGGCTTCGATCCCGGGCTCGGGTCCGGTGATGAGGAGCGCTTGGCCCTCGACCATCGTGAGCGTCAACGTGCGCTGGGCGCGGTCGCCGACAGGCGCGCAGTCGAACGTGTTCTCGAAGACGGCCGCGCGACCGCCACCGAGCGTCTGCTCGCTCACGACCGACATCGTTCATCCCGGGCCGACCCACGTCAGCTCGCCGCCCGTCCAGAAGGGCGGCGCACAGCTCTGCGATGCCAGCGAGCCGGAGCCCGCGCCGATGGTGAAGGTCACCTCGCAGTCGCGCAGCGCATCCCGGCTGTCGGAGGAGAGGGTCAGCCCGCTGCCGTCGAGCGCGGCGCGCAGATCCGCGGCGATGGCCGGGCCGGCGGGCTGCGCGTCGCTCCCGTCGAAGGCGGCCGTCTGCACCACGGTGCACGCCCACACGCCCTCCCAGGCGAGGCGGTCGGGCTCGGGGACGTCGAGCGCAGCGTCCTCGCCCCGCGCCGCGTCGGGGCCGCCCGCGTCCGTTTGCGCACCGAGCCCCAGGTCGCCGAAGTCGCCGCCCCCGTCAGGGTGGCCCCGGTGGCCCCCGGGCCGTGCGTCCTCACTGGCGTCCCCACCGCTGGCGCTCGAGGGCGAATCGTCCGCACACCCCGTCGTCAGCACCGTTGCCCCGAGGGCAAACCTCCAAACCGCTCGCATGGGGACCTCGGCGGTGTCGTTCGCTCGTCCTGACTGTAGGCCGGGACGATAGTCGGTTCGGCCGCCCTTCACCAGCGCCAGCCACGGCCCCGGGCGAGAGGGGAGGGCGGCGGTGCGCCGGGTGGATGTGTGAGCTAAGTGGTAACTGAGTATGTTCGACCCCGTTTACCCGAGGCCTCGAGCACGAGTTGGTAGGCCCCGGGGCGCGCGGGGGGCGTGACCT